>NZ_JAUQTX010000317.1:0-6405 GCF_059803775.1 Azospirillum sp. UFLA03-27
GTTATAGTCTCGTGGGCTCGGAGATGTGTATAAGAGACAGGGCGGTGGGCGTGTCGTCGTTGGTGATGGCGGTCATGGTCGCCCTCTCCAGGACGAAAACGGTTGATGCAAAAGCGGCTGTGGGCGCGCTTACTTCGATGCGACCGTGCGGCCGGGAACCAGCGCGCCCATGACGGTGCCGGCGTTGTGCGGCTGCTCCTCGGCGCCGCGGGTGTCGACCTCGGCGACCACCGACAGGCCGGGGCGCAGCAGGCCGGACAGCGCGCTGTCGCGCGGCAGGGCGATGCGCACCGGCACGCGCTGGACGATCTTGGTGAAGTTGCCGGTCGCGTTCTCGGGAGGCAGCAGGCTGAACTGCGAGCCGGAGGCCGGGGCGAAGCTCTCCACCCGGCCATGCAGCGGCTTGTCCGGATAGGCGTCCACTTCCACCGTCACCGGCTGGCCGGGACGCATGCGGGCGAGCTGCGTCTCCTTGAAGTTGGCGACCACATAGACGTCGGGCAGCGGCACCAGCGAGAGAAGCTGCACGCCCGGACGCGCGTACTGGCCGACCTGGACGCCGCGGTTGCCGACCACCCCGTCCACCGGGGCGCGGATGACCGTGTTGTTCAGATCGTTGCGCGCGGTCTGCAGGGCGGCCTCCGCCTGACGCAGGCGGGCGTCGGTCTCGCTGCGGCTGGCGTTCAGCACGCCGACCTGATCCTGCTCCGCGACCAGAGCGGCGCGGCTGCGGGCGGTCTCCGCCGTCGCCTTGCGCAGGTCGGCGTCGGCCGTCTCGAACTTCTGACGGCTGGCCCAGCTGTCGCTGGCGAGCGCGCGGGTGCGGTCGAAATCCTGCTGGGCGCGGCGCTGCTCGGCCTCGGCGCTGGCGACCGAGGCGGCGGCCTGATCGATGATCGCCTTCTGGAGCTGCAGCTTGCTGTCGAGGGTGCCAAGCGCCGCCTTCTGCGCGGCGACGTTGGCCTCGGCCTCCGCGACCTTGGCGCGGAAGTCCTGGTCGTCCAGAACCGCCAGGACATCGCCCGCGGCGACCTGCTGGTTCTCCGCCACCCGGACGTCGCGCACATAAGCGGACACCTTGGGGCTCACCACCGTGATGTCGCTGTGGACATAGGCGTTGTCGGTCGATTCGAAGAAGCGACCTTCGGTCCACCACTCCCAGCCGGCGTAGCCGCCACCGGCCAGCGCCGCCACCGCAACACCCGACAGAACGATCTTCCGCACGGCCTTCATCGTGATCCAACCCACCCGTTTCGGTTCTTTGCCCGGCACGGTCCGGCTTGCCGCCGCCCCACCGAAACTGAACCGTTCAGTTTAGTCTTGCGAAAAGATGATCGCGGGCCTACCTGTTGTCAAGAGTGAACTGAACGGTCTAGTTTTAACGTTTGGGATTGTGGTTGAATGCGGAACGCGTTACGGCAGCGGGGACTCGGCGCACGAAGTCCCGCAAGCACCGCCGGCACCGTGGTAGAACAGGACGCAGGGCCGGTTTCAGGACACCCGGCTTCAGGACATGAGGAACGCATGAGCACGCTGGTCGCCCCCACCCCGGAGGCAGGATCGAAGCCCGCGCAGATCCTGGAGGCCGCCGGAAAGCTGTTCCTGGACCATGGCTACGGCGCCGTCAGCATGGACGCCATCGCCAAGACGGCCAACGTGTCCAAGGCGACGCTCTACGCCCATTTCGGCAGCAAGGACGAGCTGTTCCGCGTCATGGTCGCCCGCGAATGCAAGGGGCAGGCGATGGCCGCCGTCTGCGAGGAGGCGCGCGCGCTCGACATGGCCGACGGGCTGCGCCTGATCGCCCGCCATTTCGTCACGCTGATCCTGTCGCCGCAGGCGCTGGCCGGCTACCGCGTGGTGGTCGGCGAGGCCCACCGCTTCCCCGAGCTGGCGAGCGCCTTCTACGAGGCCGGCCCGGCCCGCACCATGGAGCACATCAGCGCCTTCATGACCGACCTTGACCGCCGCGGCCTGCTGCGCATCCCCGACCCGCAGCTTGCGGCCGAGCAGTTCGTCGGACTCGTCAAGTCGCACACGCATCTGCGCTTCATGCTGTGCCTGTCGGAACGACCGACGGAGGAGCAGTTGACCCGGATCGTCGACGGCGCGGTCTCCCTGATCATCCGGGGCTACGCGCCATAACGGGCCTGCGCCCGGCACGCGCCTCAGCGACCGCCATTGGGGGTGTTGCCGTCGAAGGTGATCATGACCTCAAGCACCCCGGCGGCGTCCTCCTGGACATCGCGGAAGGTGGCGATCTCACCGGGAAGGATCTGCGGCGGCATCGGCTCGACGGTCCAGTTCCGCAACGGCTGGCGGTCGGCGCCCAGCGCGGTGACCCGCAGCGCCGGCACCGTACGCAGCGTCTCGGAGACGTTGACGATCTGCCCCTCCACCAGCAAAGCGGCCTTGCCGTCCTCGGCCTTCTGTTCCGAGCGGACGTTCTGAAGCTGGAGGCCGGTGCCCGGCGGCTCCACCGGCAGGCCGACCGTCTCGTAGAACAGCGCGGCCGGAGGCCACAACCGCACCACGGTGGCGCGGCCGAAGTAGCCGGCGGCACCGATGGCCAGCAACACCGCCACGAAGGCCCCCCAACCGACCAGCGCCCGGCGCCCGGCGCCGGGATCCGCCGGGGTTTTGGCCGGTGCCTTCGTCTTGGAGAACGGCGTCTTGGAGGATGGCGGCGGGACCGGGTGGAACTCGGTCACCGCATCAGGATGGAAGACGGGATCGTCCTGCGGCGACTGCCACCACATGTGGCCGCATTGGGCGCAACGCACCTTCCGGCCCTGCGGACCAACCGCCGAATCGGCAAGAGTGTACCGTGTGTCGCAGGCCGGGCAGGTGATGATCATAGATGCCGATCGTTGTCACCGAATTTGCAGACTGTCCTTATAGGTAGTCATGAGGTGTGAAGCAAGGAACGCACGGGCGCTGCGCGCGGCCGCTCCAACCAAGGCAATGGGCGCGGCAAGGCGGACAGCGGTGGACGCGCCGGCCCCTGCCGGTGCATTGTCCATCCGCGCACCCGGCGGGACGCCGCCGGGGCCTTCCGTTGCGCCTTTGGTGGGACCGTGATCCGTTTCGAGAATGTGGGACTGCGCTATGGCACCGGACCGGAGGTGCTGCGCGACATCAGCTTCACCCTGCCGCCCGGCTCGTTCCACTTCATGACGGGGGCGAGCGGGGCCGGCAAGTCGTCGCTGCTGAAGCTGATGTATCTGGCGCTCCGTCCGTCGCGCGGGCTGGTCACCCTGTTCGGCAAGGACATGGCGCGGGTCAAGCGCACCGACCTGCCGGCGCTGCGCCGCCAGATCGGCGTGGTGTTCCAGGACTTCGCCCTGCTCGACCATCTCTCGGCGCTCGACAACGTGGCGCTGCCGCTGCGCATGGGCGGCGCGCGCGAGTCCGACGTGGTGGAGCACTGCACGGAAATCCTGCGCTGGGTGGGGCTGGGCAACCATCTGAACTCCCTGCCCTCCACCCTGTCGGGCGGGCAGCAGCAGCGCGTCGCCATCGCCCGCGCGGTCATCAACCGCCCGCGCCTGCTGCTGGCCGACGAGCCGACCGGCAACGTCGACGACGGCATCGGCATGCGCCTCCTCTACCTGTTCGAGGAGCTTCACAAGCTGGGCACCACCGTGGTCATCGCCTCGCACAACGAGGCGCTGATCCGCCGCTTCGAGCACCCGCGCCTGATGCTGGAAAACGGGCGCCTGCACGTCCTGCCGGCGCACGCCTCGCGCTGGGCGTGACGCGGAGGGAAGGAGACACGCCATGGCCCTGCCGCCACTGACCCGCCGAAACTCCGACCTGCCGCTGGCGAAGGACCCGACCTCGCGCTTCCTGATGTGGCTGACCGCGCTGATGGTCTATCTGGCGGCGCTGGCGCTGGCCGGGGCGCTGCTCGTCTCCGACATGACCCGGCGCTGGGACAGCGGTCTGGCCGGCGGGCTGACGGTGCAGATCATGCCGCTGCCCGACAGCGCCCAGGCCGCCCCGTTGGAGGAGCGGACGGAGGCCGCGCTGACCGTTCTGCGTGCCACCCCCGGCATCGCCACCGCCAGCCTCCTGTCCAGCGGCGACGTCGGCCGGCTGCTCGAACCCTGGCTGGGCAAGGAGGCCGCTGACCCGCTGCTGCCGATGCCGCGGCTGATCGACGTGATGACCAACGGGCCGGTGGACACGGCGGCGCTGTCCGCGCGCCTGACCTCCGCCGCCCCCGGCGCCACGCTGGACGACCACGCGGTGTGGCTGGCCGACCTGCGCCGCTTCGCCGGGGCGATGCACTTGGCGGCGCTGGGCATCGTGGCGCTGATCGGCGGGGCGGGCGTGATGGCGGTGATCTTCGCCGTGCGCTCCGGACTCGCCATCCACCGCCATGTGGTGGAGCTGCTGCACCTGATGGGGGCAACCGACCGCTACGTGGCGCGGCAGTTCGAATCGCACGTCATCGGCCTGACCCTGCGCGGCGGCATGACCGGGCTGCTGCTGGCCGCCGGCACGCTGGGCGGGATCGGCCACGCCGCCGCCGGGCTTCACGCCAGCCTGCTGCCCGACCTCGCCACCTCGCCCTGGTGGGCCGTCGCCGCGCTGGCCGCCGTGCCGCTGGCCGCCTGCCTGCTGGCCGCGCTGACCGCGCGCTGGACGGTGCTGCGCACGCTGGAGTCGATGCCGTGACCGCCCGCCCGCTCCGTCCGTCCGGAGGCTGAGGGATGGCCCACTCGCGGCGCGCCCGGGTCCTGCGGGCTTTGCGACGGCTTCTGCTGCTGGCGATGCTGTGCGGGATGGCGTGGCTCGGCGGGCTGTTCTGGTTCGCCGCGTCGATCCCCCGCAGCCCGCCGCAACCCGGCAGCGCCGAGGCCACCCGCAACACCGACGCCATCGTGGTGCTGACCGGCGGCAGCGGCCGGCTGAGCACCGGGCTTGAACTGCTGGCCGACGGGCGGGCGCACCGGCTGTTCGTCTCCGGCGTCTACGAGGGGCTGGAGGTGCAGGAGTTGCTGAAGCGCTCCCGCCAGTTCCCCGGCGAGATGGAATGCTGCATCACGCTCGGCTATTCGGCGGACAGCACGATCGGCAACGCCTACGAGACGGCGGACTGGCTGCGCGAGCAGGGCTTCACCTCAATGCGGCTGGTCACCGCCAACTACCACATGATGCGCAGCCTGTTGGAGTTCCGCATGGTGATCCCGCAGGTCGAGGTGGTGCCCCACCCCGTCGCTTCCCCCAACGTGCATCTCAACGACTGGTGGCTGTGGCCGGGCACGGCGAATCTGCTGATGACCGAGTACAACAAGTACATTGTGACGCGCCTTCGCTACACGCTTGAGAAGCTGATCGAATCCTGACAAGTTCCCGGCCATGATCTTCCTGCGTTCCCTCGCCTTCAACGTCGCCTTCTATGTGTGGACGGCGGTCATCTGCGTCGGCATCCTGTGGTCGCTGCTGCTGCCGCGACGCAGCATGATCCGCGTGATCACATGGTATTTCGGCACCGTCTCGTGGCTGGAGCGTACGCTCGCCGGCATCCGATACGAGGTGCGCGGGCGCGAGCACGTACCCAAAAGCGGGTCGTTCCTCCTGGCCGCCAAGCACCAGTCGGCCTGGGAGACGATGAAGCTGCACTTCCTCGTCAACGACCCGGCGATCATCCTGAAGCGCGAGCTTCTGTGGATTCCCATCTGGGGCTGGTACGCCGCCAAGTCCCGGATGATCGCCGTCGACCGCGGCGCCAAGGGGCGCGCCGTCGCCTCCATGGTCCGGAACGCCCGCCCGGTGCGGGACGAGGGGCGTCCCATCGTGATCTTCCCGCAGGGGACGCGGGTCGCCGTCGGCGCCTATCGCCCTTACCGGATCGGCGTCGGCGTGCTCTACGACCATCTCGACATCCCCATCGTGCCGATGGCTCTGAACGCCGGCCTCTACTGGGCGCGCAACAGCTTCATCAAGCGGCCGGGCACCATCATCGTGGAATTCCTGCCCCCCATCCCGCCGGGCCTGGGCCGCGCCAAGGCCATGCAGGAGCTGGAGGAGCGGCTGGAGGCGGCCACCGACCGGCTGGTCGTCGCCGCGGGCGGCCCGGCGACCGTGCGGCCGAAGGCGGCGGAACCGGCCGCCGCCGCGGTGAGCGAAACCGCGTCCTGATGCGCCGGGGCGCGGCCTTCGCCATCCTCGCCGGTCCTGTGCTGGCAATGTCGATGGCGACGGCGACGGACGCCCACGCCCAGTCGCAGCCGAGCGCGGAACGCTTCTCCAACGCCGCGGTGACCAAGGGCGTCACCATCACCCGAAAGGCCTGCGCCGCGCTGGAGGCCCAGGAAACCGCCGCCTGGGTCGAGGTGGACGGGCGCGGGGCTGTCTCTTATACACATCTGACGCTGCCGACGATTATACGCGAGT
>NZ_JAUQTX010000318.1:0-6315 GCF_059803775.1 Azospirillum sp. UFLA03-27
GTTATAGTCTCGTGGGCTCGGAGATGTGTATAAGAGACAGGAACCCAGGGGCCGCGGTCGTTGCGCTGGCGCGGCGGCGGGGCGAAGGCTTCGTCGACGCGGCGGCGCATCTCCGTGCGGTAGAAGGACTGCACGTCGCGGTCGGCGATCTGCCCAACCCGCGAGTCCAGCGCCGCCTTCACAGCCGCCTTGGATTCCGGGGTGCCTGTCGGCTTGCCCTCGGTCTCCATGCGCCAGACCGCCTCGGACAGCGGGATGGCCTCGGCCAGCACCTCCTGCATGGCGCGGGGACCGTGCAGGCGGATCAGGCTGTCGGGGTCCTCCCCCTCCGGCAGGAAGGCGACGCGGGCGGAATGACCGGGGGCGAGGTGCGGCAGGATGCGTTCCACCGCCCGCCACGCCGCCCGGCGCCCGGCGTTGTCGCCGTCGAAGCAGAGGAAGGGGACCTTCTCCGCGTCGGGAATCAGCTTCCACAACTCCTGGACCTGCGTCTCGGTCAGGGCGGTGCCGAGCGGCGCCACGGCCCCCTCGAACCCGGCGCGGACCAGCGCGATGACGTCCATGTAGCCTTCGGCGACGATCACCGGCTTGCCGTCCGCAGCCGCCTGCCGCGCCCGCGACAGGCCGTACAACAGCGTGCCCTTGTGGAACAGCGGCGTGTCGGCGGTGTTGACGTATTTCGGGCCGTCGCCCTCCAGGATGCGCCCGCCGAAGGCGACCACCCGGCCGCGCCGGTCGGTCACCGGGAAGATCACCCGGTTGCGGAAGAAGCTGTAGGGCGTGCGCCCGTCGTCCGGCCGCTTCAGCAGGCCGGCGGTCACCATGTCCTCTTCCGAGAAGCCCTGCTTCAGAAGCTGGCCGCTCAGCGCGCCGGAATCGGCGGGGGCGAAGCCCAGGCGGAAACGCGCCATGCCGTCGGTGTCCAGCCCGCGGCGCTGGAAATACTCCAACCCGGCACGGCCCGCGGGGGCGTAGAGCTGCTGCTCGAACCAGCGGGCGGCCTGCTCCACCAGATCGTGCAGCGTCTTGCGCCGCTCGTAGCGCTGCTTGTCCTCTTCCGTGGCGCGAGGAACCGGCATCCCCGCCTCGCCGGCCAGCGCCTCCACCGCCTCCGGAAAGGCGAGGTTGTCGTGGCGCATGACGAAGCCGATGATGTCGCCGTGCGCTCCGCAGCCGAAGCAGTGGAAGAAGCCCTTCTGGTCGTTGACGTAGAAGGAGGGCGACTTCTCGTTGTGGAAGGGGCACGGCGCCTTGTACTCGCGGCCGGCGCGGATCAGGCGCAGGCGCTTGCCCACCACGTCCGACAGGGCGAGACGGGTGCGAAGCTCTTCCAGGAATTGGGGCGGGAAGGCCATGGTCGGGCGGCACCCGTGCTAGATCGGCAACCGCACCGTCAGCAGGCCGAGAGCTGCTGCTTCACGGTGGCGCTGACCTTGGCGAAGTCCATCTGGCCGGCGTAGCGCGCCTTCAGCTCCGCCATCACCTTGCCCATGTCCTTGATGCAGGTGGCGCCGATCTCGTCCACCACCGTCTTCACGGCGGCGGCCACCTCCTCCTCCGACATCTGCTTGGGCAGGAAGCCCTCGATGATGGTGATCTCCTCGCGCTCCTGCTCGGCCAGTTCCAGGCGGCCGCCCTGCTCGTACAGCTTGATCGACTCGCCGCGCTGCTTGATCATCGTCTGCAGCATGGAGAGGATCTCGGCCTCGTCGATGCCGTCGGTGACGCCGCGCGAACGCGCCGCGATGTCACGGTCCTTCAGCGCGGCCAGGATCAGGCGCACGGTCGAGACGGCGCGCTGGTTCTTGGCGAGCATCGCCTGCTTCAAAGCCTCGTTCAGGCGCGTGCGCAGCATTGCGTGTGTCCTTCGTGTTCGTCAGGTGTGTTCATCAGGTCGAAACGATAACGGCCGCTCGGCAGCATCCGCACCGTCCCCATCCGTGGGGTGGCGCGGGAGACGCGGCGCGAACCGGCAATATTCCTAAATTTGCGCCGGATTGCCACGTCAATTCCGAAGAGCCGCTTCACGCCCCCGACCACCCTTCCAACAGCCAAGCCCCACCGGTGAAGCACGGCGATTATGCAAACGC
This sequence comes from Azospirillum sp. UFLA03-27, assembly GCF_059803775.1. NCBI lineage: Bacteria > Pseudomonadati > Pseudomonadota > Alphaproteobacteria > Rhodospirillales > Azospirillaceae > Azospirillum > Azospirillum sp. UFLA03-27. The sequence continues at coordinate 2,091 of NZ_JAUQTX010000318.1, forward strand.
GCCGCTGGAAATCGGGGTACCAATCGTCATATACGGTTGACCGGCTCACCCGTCCCGACTAATCGATCCAGGCTCAGACACCCGACCGCAAGGAAACGGGATGGAGGGGCACGGACCGACGACGACGCGTGCGCCCAGCGGGGCGGGACGCGGCGCCGACGCTCCGCAAAGCAGGAATATGTGGCCCGCGGCGGCTCTTGATAAGGTCTGAAGGATGGCTCAATCGACTCTCCCGGCGGGCGATGCCGGCGCTTACACCGGTGTCCTGGTTCTGGCCGACGGCACCGTCTTCAAGGGCCGAGGCATCGGTGCGGTGGGGGATTCGGTGGGCGAGGTGTGCTTCAACACCTCGATGACCGGTTATCAGGAAATCCTGACCGACCCCAGCTACGCCGGGCAGATCATCACCTTCACCTTCCCCCACATCGGCAACACCGGCGCCAACCCGGAAGACATCGAGACGGTGACCCCCGCCGCGCGCGGCCTGATCCTGCGCGCCGACGTCACCGACCCGTCGAACTGGCGCGCCACGCGCCATCTCGACGACTGGCTGAAGAGCTACGGGCTGGTCGGTCTGGCCGGGGTGGACACCCGCCGCCTGACCCGCCGCATCCGTGACCTCGGCGCGCCGAACGGCGTCGTCGCCCACGCGCCGGACGGCAAGTTCGACCTCGACGCGCTGGTCGCCAAGGCCAAGGGTTGGCCGGGGCTGGAGGGCATGGACCTCGCCAAGGACGTCTCCTGCCGCCAGACCTACGGCTGGGATGAGGGCGCCTGGACGCTCGGCGCCGGCTACGCCACGCAGGGGAGCCCGCGTTTCCACGTCGTGGCGATCGATTTCGGCGCCAAGCGCAACATCCTGCGCTGCCTCGCGGCGGCCGGCTGCAAAGTGACCGTGGTTCCGGGCACCGCCACCGTCGAGGACGTGATGCGCCACAAGCCGGACGGCGTCTTCCTGTCGAACGGCCCCGGCGACCCTGCGGCCACCGGCGAATACGCCGTGCCGACGATCAAGGGCCTGCTGGACACCGGCCTGCCGATGTTCGGCATCTGCCTGGGCCACCAGATGCTCTCGCTGGCGCTGGGCGCCAAGACGAAGAAGATGCCGCTGGGCCACCGCGGCGCCAACCATCCGGTGAAGGATCTGGCTTCCGGCCGAGTGGAGATCACCAGCCAGAACCACGGTTTCGTGGTGATGGAGGAGACCCTGCCCGCCGATGCCGAGGTGACCCACGTCAGCCTGTTCGACGGCACCAACGAGGGCATCCGGTTGAAGAACAAGCCGGTCTTCTCGGTGCAGTACCACCCGGAGGCCTCGCCCGGCCCGCAGGACAGCCACTATCTGTTCGACCGCTTCGTGGCGTTGATGGACGGCAAGCAGACGGTCTGACGCCCGGCGGACGCACCGGCCGATGATGGGAAAGGAGCCGCTTGCGGCTCCTTTTTCTTGTTCAGCCGTCCGGTCACGCGGAGCCGCCGCCCCTCTCCTTTTTTGCCCAACCGACACTCCCCGATCGGGCGGATTGGCTGATTTCTCCACCCCCTTCGATAAAAACCCTGCTCCGTCAAAGGTGTGTCCTTTGCTTCTGGACTCTGCGATGGTTACGGGCGCGCCCCTCGCCATGCATACCGGAGCATGACATCCCTTGCCTGTGCACGCTCAGGATGACAACGCACCCGCCATGAACGACGGCGGCCTGGGCGACGACCAGCCCCGGGCCGGCGGCCTGTCGCTCCGCGCCGGGCTGGTGCTGCTGGTCATGGCGGCGCTGCTGCCGATGCTGGGATTCGCCGGCTGGACGGTCTTCCGCATGGCCGAGACGCAGAGCGCCGCGATCGAGCGGTCCGGCCAGGATCTGGCGCGGACGCTGGCCGTCGCCATCGACCGCGAACTCATGGCGATGGAGACGGCGCTCCAGGTGCTCACCACCTCTCCCCACTTGGTGAAGGGCGATCTCGCGGCTTTCCACCGGCAGGCGACCGAGGTGCTTCAGCACAAGGGCTCCCGGCGCGAGGGCGTGCACATCGTGCTGAGCAACGCCCAAGGCCAGCAGCTGATCAACACGCGCCGCCCATTCGGGGAGCCGCTTCCCCGCACCGCGGTTACCGGCCTCGTCCGGCGGACGGCGGACAGCGGTCAGACCCAGATTTCCGAGATCTTCACGGGCGTCGTCGCCCAACGCCCCCTGGTCGCCGTCGCGTTGCCGATCACGCGGAATGGACCCTCGGAACATGTGCTGGCCATGAGCATCCCAACCGAGATGTTCATCGAGGTGCTGCGCCAGCAAAGCCTTCCGGAGGGATGGATCGCCGCCCTGTGGGACCGGCAAGGCGTCGTCATCACCCGGACCGCGGCCTCCGACACCTTCACCGGCACGCCGATTTCAGCGGAGGTGTTCCGCCGGACCGCCTCGGCGAGTTCCGGGACCTTCACCGCCGTGGCGCGGGACGGCACGCCGCTGTTCAACGCCTTCGCCCGGTCGGAGCTGTCGGGCTGGACCGTCGCCGTCGGCGTGCCGCAGAGGCTGATCACCGAACCCATGCGCCGCTCGGTCACGCTGGTGTTGTGCGGCGGCGGAATCCTGCTGCTGGTCAGCCTGGCGATGGCTCTGGCGGTCGGGCGGCGCATCGCCGATCCGGTCGCGGCGTTGGCCGGTTCCGCCCTGGCGCTGGGACGCGACGGCCCGCACGCATCGCCGGTGATGACCGCCCCCGCGCCGATCCGCGAGGTCAACGCGGTGGCCGGCGCGCTGAACCGGGCGGCCCGCCGCCTGCGCGACAGCGAGGCGCAGCAACGGCTGGTCATGGAGGTCGTCGGGCTGGGCGTCTGGCGCTTCGACATGCACAGCCGCCGCTTCCACGGCTCGGACCACACCGCCGCCCTCCTGGGCGTCCCGGTGCTCGACGGCGCCTCGGTCGAATCCTGGATTCGCAACGTCGCGGCGGACCACCGCAACGCCGTCCGCGCCGCCCTCTTCCGCGATGCCTCGTCGAAGGGCGAACTGGAGGCGGAGTTTCCCGTCGGCTCGCCCGACGGGCAGGTGCGCTGGCTGGCCATGCGCGGGTCCTGCCTGACCGACCCGGACGGCACCACCCGCGCCGTCGGCATCCTGGAGGACGTGACGGAGCGGCGGCGCGCCCACGAGATGCAGTTGGGCGAACTGGTGGACCGCCACGCCTCCGACCGCCGCCTGTTCGCCGCGATTATCGAAAGCTCCACCGATCTGATCGTCGCGGTGGACCAGGAGCTTCGCTACATCCTGTTCAACGGCGCCTACCAGCGGGAGGTCGAGGCGCTGTACGGCCACCGCCCGGCCATCGGCCAGCGCCTGCTGGAGATGATGGAGCATCTGCCCACCGCGCAGGTCACCGCGGAATCCCTGTGGAGCCGCGCGCTCGGCGGAGAGCGCTTCACCATCGTGGAGGAGCTGGGCGACCCCGCCCTGCAGCGCAAGCGCTACGAGCTGGCCTTCGGCACCATCCTGGACTCCAGCGGGCGTCGCATCGGCGCCTATCACGTCGCCCGCGACGTCGAGGAGCGGGAGCGCACCGGCCAGGCCCTGCGCGAGATCGAGGAGACGCTGCACCAGGCCCGCAAGATGGAGGCCATCGGCCAGCTCACCGGCGGCATCGCCCACGACTTCAACAACCTGCTCCAGGCCATCGGCACCTCGCTCTACCTGCTGCGCGCCGCTGGGGAAAGCGGTGGAGCCAGCCATCCCCAGGCCCTCGACATGGCGGAGAAGGCGGTGGAGCGCGGCGCCACCCTGACCCAGCATCTGCTGGCCTTCTCCCGCCGGCAGCGGCTGGAGCCGAAGACGGTCGACGTCGGCGCCCTGGTCACCGGCATGGGCGGGCTGCTGGAACGCACGCTGGGCGGCACCACGCGCATCGTGACGGAGACCGAGCCCAGCCTGTGGCCGGCGCGGGTCGACCCGAACCAGCTCGAAATGGCCATCCTCAACCTCGCCATCAACGCGCGGGACGCCATGGCGGCGGGTGGCACCCTGACCATCCGCACCGGCAATTGCCCGGACGACATGGAGGGACGGCCGCTCGATCTCGCCGCCGGGGACTGCGTGTCCATCGCCGTTGCCGACACCGGCAGCGGGATGAGCGAGGAGACGGCGGCGCGCGCCTTCGAACCCTTCTTCACGACGAAGGGCGTCGGGCACGGCACCGGCCCTGTCTCTTATACACATCTCCGAGCCCACGAGACTATAAC
>NZ_JAUQTX010000319.1:0-6380 GCF_059803775.1 Azospirillum sp. UFLA03-27
GAGATGTGTATAAGAGACAGGGGTTAGGGAGGGGGCATCACGCAGACAGTTACCGAAAGGCGTTCAGGCAGTCCTCACGACCCCTTGCCGCCGCACTTGCCAGTCTTCACGTTGAAGTTGCCGCAGGACATCGGGGCGCGCCAATCGGAGATCAGGTCCTTGCTGTCCGGCAGGAAGTCCGACCACTCGTCGCCGACCACGAGGCCCGGCGTCTTGGAGACGGTCTCGAACTGGCCGTTTTCCTGCACCTCGCCGATCAGCACCGGCTTGGTGATGTGGTGGTTCGGCAGCATGGCCGAGTAGCCGCCGGTCAGGTTCGGGACGGACACGCCGACGAGGCTGTCGATCACCGCGTTGCTGTCGGTGGTGCCGGCCTTCTCGACCGCCTTCACCCACATGTTGAAGCCGATGTAGTGGGCTTCCATCGGGTCGTTGGTGACGCGCTTGTCGTTCTTGGTGAAGGCCTGCCACTTCTTGATGAAGTCGCTGTTCTCCGGAGTGTCCACCGACATGAAGTAGTTCCAGGCGGCGAGATGGCCGACCAGCGGCTTCGTGTCGATGCCGGCCAGTTCCTCCTCACCCACGGAGAAGGCGACCACCGGGATGTCCTGCGCCTTGACGCCCTGGTTGCCCAGCTCCTTGTAGAAGGGGACGTTGGCGTCGCCGTTGATGGTCGAGACCACTGCGGTCTTCTTGCCGGCAGAGCCGAACTTCTTGATGTCGGCGACGATGTTCTGCCAGTCGGAATGGCCGAACGGGGTGTAGTTGATCATGATGTCCTCGGACTTCACGCCCTTGGACTTCAGGTAGGTTTCCAGGATCTTGTTGGTCGTGCGCGGGTAGACGTAGTCGGTGCCGGCCAGCACCCAGCGCTGCACGCCTTCCGTCGCCGCCAGATAGTCGACGGCGGGGATCGCCTGCTGGTTCGGAGCGGCGCCGGTGTAGAAGACGTTGCGCGAGGACTCCTCGCCTTCATACTGCACCGGGTAGAACAGGATGCTGTTCAGCTCCTCGAACACCGGCAGGACGGACTTGCGGCTGACCGAGGTCCAGCAGCCGAACACTGCGGCCACCTTGTCCTTGCTGACCAGCTCGCGCGCCTTTTCGGCGAACAGGGGCCAGTTGGAGGCGGGATCGACGACGACCGGCTCCAGCTTCTTGCCGAGAACGCCGCCCTTCTTGTTCTGCTCTTCGATGAGCATCAGCATGACGTCCTTCAGCGTGGTCTCGCTGATCGCCATGGTGCCCGACAGGGAATGGAGGATGCCGACCTTGATGGTGTCCTGGGCCGACGCCGGGGCGGCGAAGCCCGCGGCGAACGTGACGGCAAGGCCGGCGGCAGCCGCAAGGGTGCGACCGGTCTTGAAGCCCGACTGGAACCCCGTCTTGAACATTGTGAATACCCCCCGTTCTTTGGTCTGGCGCCCGCCTCAGGCGCCCGGGGGTGTCCTTCGCAAATGTGATGCCACAACGGGTTTTCAGGAAGGCGGGTCAGGGAATCCGCAGCGATTTACAGCCCAGCATTCGATTACGAATTATGCATGTCACTCTTTTATGCTCAAATTTTACTCATTTCCGCCAGAATGACTGCTTTTTAGGCGCCGCTTCACACCGAAGACCGATGCCGTTCGACACAGACCGACAGCACCTCATCCAAAGGTCGTGCCCACCACCGGCGCGAGAATATTTCGACCTCGGAATAGCCTTGGAATCCAACGGCTTCCACCCAGCCACGGATCATTGGGATGTCGATCATTCCATCGCCCATCATGCCGCGATCCTCCAGCAGGTCGGCGGTCGGCACCAGCCAATCGCACACATGGAAGGCACACAGGCGATTCCGGCCCGCCCGGCGGATCTGCGCCTCCAGCTCCGGGTCCCACCAGACGTGGTAGACGTCCAACGCCACGCCCAGCGCTCCGGTTCCCTGCGGGTCCAGGCGGTCGCAGAGGTCGAGCGCGTGGCGCATCGTGTTCACGCAGGCGCGGTCGGCGGCGTACATGGGGTGCAGCGGCTCGATGGCGAGCGGCATCCCGGCGCCGCGGGCGTGGTCCAGCAACTCGGCAATGCCGTCCTCGACCTGGGCGCGGGCCAGCGCGATGTCCTTGGACGGCGGGGAGCCGGGGCGGGAGAATTGCGGCAGCCCGCCGACCACCAGCACAAGGCAGGGAGCGCCCAGCGCCACCGCCTCGTCCACCGCGCGGCGGTTGTCGTCGCGCACCTCGGCCCGGCGGTCGGGATCGGCAGGGAACATGCCGCCGCGGCAGTAGCCGGACAGTTCCAGCCCCAGCTCCTTCACGGCCCGCACGGCGCGATCCAGCCCCACCACGGCCACCTGATCCCGCCAGGGCGAGACGGCGCGGATGCCCTGGCGGGCGCAGGCGTCGAAGATCTGCAGCAGGTCGCCCTGCTTGCGCACCGTAGCCGTGTTGATGGACAGCCAGCGATGATCGCCGGAGAAGTCGCGCATGATCTGGAATCTCCTATCATTCTTGTCCCCTCTCCCCTCAGGGGAGAGGGGCAGGGTGAGGGGGGCCCTCGATGCCTGAGCGTCCGGTCCCCCGAAAACCCCCTCACCCGGCGCCTTCGGCGCCACCCTCTCCCCAGAGGGGAGAGGGAGTTATCCTCACACCGCTTCAATGCCGCGGACGGCCAGGACGTCGGCCATGCGCCACACCGCCTCTTCCGGGTCGCGCAGCAGCCCGGCCTTGTCGGCCAGCCGGAAGATCTCGGCCAGATGCAGGGTGGAGCGCGTGCCCTCCTGCCCGCCGATCATCGTGAAATGGTCCTGGTGACCGTTCAGGTAGGCCATGAAGACCACACCGGTCTTGTAGAAGCGGGTCGGCGCCTTGAAGATGTGGCGGGACAGCGGAACGGTCGGCGCCAGGATCTCGTGGAAGCGCCCCTCCTCCCCCGCCGCCAGTTCGGCAAGCGCCGCCGCCGCCGCCGGGGCGATGGCGTCGAAGATGCCCAGCAGAGCGTCGGAATGGCCCTCCGCGTCGCCGGCGATCAGCTCCGCGTAGTTGAAGTCGTCGCCGGTGTACATGCGCACCCCGGGGGCCAGACGGCGGCGCATGACGATCTCCTTGTCCTTGTCGAGCAGGGAGACCTTCACCCCGTCGACCTTGGCCGCGAAGTCGTTGATGATGCCGACCGCCGTGTCGAGCGCCACCGGGAAATCGTCCGTCCCCCAATAGCCGGCCAGCGCCGGGTCGAACATGTCGCCCAGCCAGTGAAGGATCACCGGGCTGCGCACCTGGGAAAGGATGCGGCTGTAGACGCGGACGTAATCCTCCGGCCCCTTGGCCACGCGGGCGAGCGCGCGCGACGCCATCAGGATCACCCGCCCGCCGAGGTCCTCGACCGCGGCGACCTGGGTCTCGTAGGCGCGGATCACGTCGTCGAGGGACCGAGCGTCCTCCGGCGCCAGATGGTCGGTGCCCGCCCCGCAGGCGATCAGAGCGTTGCCGCGCGCCTTCGCCGCGGTCAGGGAGCGCCGGATCAGCTCCAGCGAGGCGTTCCAGTCCAGCCCCATGCCGCGCTGCGCGGTGTCCATCGCCTCGGCCACGCCGAAGCCGAGGTCCCACAAATGCTCGCGGAAGGCAATGGTGCGGTCCCAGTCGATGGCCGGGGTCAGCCAGGGGTCGTTGTCGGCCAGCGGGTCGGCCACCATGTGGGCGGCGGCGTAGGCCACGCGGTTCAAGGGCCGGTCGGTGCGGGCGGGGAAGCCCCGCGCGGGGGCGACCTCGTAGCTTTCCAGCGAGCGGTCGGCGCGCGGCAGCTTGATGGTCAATGCCATGGACAAGGCCCTCCGGTCAGGCGGTCAGCGAAGGAACGTCGACCCAGCGGCGCTCCTTCCAGCTCTTCAGCGCGGCCTCGACAAGCTGCACGCCCTTGGCGCCCTCGATCAGGCCGTGGTCGAAGGGGGCGTCCTCGACGACGTGGCGGATGAAGGATTCCCACTGCGTCTTGAAGCCGTTGTCCGTCGGCTGGTTGTCGGGCACCGGCTGCCACGTCGCGTAGAAGTCCATGGTCTGCTTCTGGTCCGGGTTCCACACCGGACGCGGCGTGCCCTGGCGCGGCTGGATCACGCAGTCGCTCAGGCCCGCGACCGCCGAGCCGTGGGTCCCGTCCACCTGGAATGTCACCAGATCGTCGCGGTACACCCGCGTCGCCCAGGAGGAGTTGATGTGGGCGATGACTCCGCCCTCCAGCTCGAAGGTGGCGTAGGCCGCGTCGTCGGCGGTGGCCTGATAGCGCTTGCCCTGCTCGTCCCAGCGCTCCGGGATGTGGATGGCGCCGAGGCAGGAGACGCTCTTCACCTGCCCGAACAGGTTGTCGAGCACGTAGCGCCAGTGGCAGACCATGTCGAGTATGATGCCGCCGCCGTCCTCCTCCCGGTAGTTCCAGGAGGGGCGCTGCGCCGGCTGCCAGTCGCCCTCGAACACCCAGTAGCCGAACTCGCCGCGCACCGAGAGGATCTTTCCGAAGAAGCCGCTGTCGCGCAGCATCTTCAGCTTCTGCAGGCCGGGCAGGAACAGCTTGTCCTGCACGGTGCCGTTCTTCACCCCGGCCTCCTCGGCCAGCCGGACGACGCGCAGCGCCTCCTCCAGGTTGGTGGCGATGGGCTTCTCGCAATAGACGTGCTTGCCGGCGTGGATCGCCGCCTGCAGCAGCGTCGGGCGCATCTGGGTGGTGCCGGCGTCGAAGAAGATCGTGTCGTCCGGGTTGGCCAGGGCCGCGTCCAGATTGTCGGTCCAGCGCTCCACCCCGTGGCGCTGGGCCAGCTCGCGGATCTTCTCGGCGTTGCGCCCGACCAGGATGGGGTCCGGCATGACGCGGGACCCGTCGGACAGCGTGACGCCGCCTTGCGCCCGGATGGCGAGGATCGACCGGATCAGGTGCTGGTTCATGCCCATGCGGCCGGTCACGCCATGCATGATGATACCAAGGCGCTTCGTGCTCATGTCGGGGACTCCCTAGGGGATTATTCGTTCTGCAGGGGGGACAGGCGGTCCCACCGGGGCTGCGCCGCGCAGGCGAAGCCGGGGACGGCCAGGGTTTCGGTCGGCAGGCTGCCGCCCGCCGTGGCGAGGCGGACGGTGCCGTCCCGCCGGGTGTAGAAGCCGGGATGCGCGTCGAGGAAGGCCTCGGCCTCCGGCGCCCCGTCGAAGCCGTTTCCGTACTGGTGGCCGTTGCGCTCCGCGTCGGCGATGCCGAGCAGCGCGACCAGGGCCGTATCCTGCTGCACCGCCAACCCGGCCTGACAGGTCAGGTCCTCCGCGGCGATGAAGTGCGGCGCCCCCCAGGCCGCGCAGCGCGCCCGGTTGAGGACGGCCTTGTAGAGACCCTTGCAGGACTTGGACGACACGCCGCGGTAACCGGCGGCGCGGGCGCGCGGGAAGGCGTCGTAGCCGTCGTCGGACTCGTCGATGATGAAGGGAATGCGCTCCGCCACCGCGCCCAGCGGCGCCTCCAGCGCGCGCTCCCGCGCCACCGGCTGTTCGATGTAGAGCAGGCGCCCGCGGAACCCCGCCAGCGCCGGGTCGCGCTCCAGCCCCGCTACGAAGGCGACGAGCGCGGAGGCATCCGCGTATTGCTCGTTGCCGTCCAGCGTGGCGCGGTAGTCGCCCGCCGCCGCGTCCAGAACGCCGGCGATCTCGGCCAGTCGTGCCAGATCGGCGGACGGATCGCCGCCCAGCTTGATCTTGAAGCGGCCCAGCCGCTCCCGCGCCAGCAGGGCGCGCAGCGCCTCCGGCTCGTCCAGCAGCCCGACCGTGTGGCGGAGCGTCACGGACGTCCGCGGCTCCAGCCCGGCGAGGAAGCCGTCAAGGTCGAAGCCCGCCAAGTCGGGCGTCAGCCGCGCGTCGATCCCGGCGCGGTTCGCCCGCATGCCGGTAAAGACATCCGTGTCCAGGACACGCAGCAGACCGTCCAGCACCGCCTTGTCGATCAGCGCCGGCCCGTAGGCGGCGGTCAGGTCGGGCAGCCCGGCGGCGCGGCAGGCCGCCCGTTGCGTCTCGTAGGCCGCTGCGTGATGGCCGAAGGCGGTGTCCGTGCGATCCGTCCCGTAGGCGTCGCGGGCGAGGCGCAGGGAGCGGCGCAGGCCGTTCACCGTCTCGTCCGGGCTGCGGTCCGGGCGTTTGTCGAACCACTTCGGCATCATCATCTCGGCGGTGCCGCCCCACGCCTCGCCGACGCCGTCCACATGGACCAAAGCGCGGACGAAGGCCTGGGGAGCCGCCTCCACCGTCACGCTGCCGAAGCGGAAGGGCTTCACGAAGCGGACGGGGCGTTCATACAGGTCGATGGCGCGGATGGTGAGGAGGGGTGCATTGCCCCCACCCTTCCCACGGCCTGTCTCTTATACACATCTGACG
>NZ_JAUQTX010000031.1:0-37437 GCF_059803775.1 Azospirillum sp. UFLA03-27
CACCGAGATCTACACTCGCGTATAATCGTCGGCAGCGTCAGATGTGTATAAGAGACAGGGGCGTGGCGCGCACCGAGGACACGCGCCTGACCTCCGACCTGGGCGAGGCGGTGGCGGTGGGGCAGGTCAACCTTCCGGCGCAGACCATCGACATGCGCGTCCGCCTGACTGTGCAGTCCGAGCAGGCGCTGCCCCCGCTGACCGTTCGCATGACCGGCGCCCTCGACAAGCCCACCCGCTCCTTCGAAATGCAGGAGGTGCAGGAGTATTTCGCCCGCCGCGCCGCCGAGGGGCTGCTCAACAGGGTGGTGCCGAAGGATCTGCCGATTCCCGGCGGCGGCAATGCCCCGAAGCCGGACGCGCTGTTGAAGGGGCTGATCGACGGGCTGAGGCGTTGAGAGTGTGGACGCGCGTGACGCTTTGCGTCCAAGCACCGTGATGCTTTGCGTCCAAGCCCGTTGAAGTTCCGTGGGGCGGGTCCCATAATGCGGCAGACAAGAAGCGGATTTTGAGTCGATGCAGGTGGACAATAAGATTCTGGACGATCTGGCCCGCGTTGCGGGTGGCGCGCTTGGCGCGCTGTCGTCCCTGCGCGAGGAAGCTGAGGCGCAGATGCGCCAGCAGTTCGAGCGCGTTCTGTCGCGGATGGACGTGGTGAGCCGCGAGGAGTACGAGGCCGTCCGCGCCATGGCCGCCAAAGCCCGCGAGGAGCAGGAGGCCATGGCCGAGCGGCTCGCCGCGCTGGAGGCCACGGTCGCGACGCTCAAGGCCGAACACGATCCGAAGCCGGCAACGGGCGCTTCCGCTCCCGCCGTCGGCCCCATCGCCGGAGGGGGCACCGGGCCGGTCTGATCCGGACCACCGCCTACGTCTCCGAACCTTCACGGATGCACCGCCGAAAACCAGTTGCGCCGGCCAGACCCTTTTGGCACGGTGCATTGGGTGGTATTCATCCGTCTGCCAGCCACAACATCTCGGGGCTTCCCCTTCTTGCGCGAAGGCGGATCGGCCCCGGGGCGGTTCCGTCCACCGCGCCTTTACAGGAGGACGCCGACATGTCGGCTGTTGCCGTCGACACCCCCTCATCCGCGCACAATCCCCTGGACATCGTCGAGGAGATCGTCACCGCCAACGAATGGCCCTTCGAGCGGGCCGGCGAGGACGAGCTGATCGTCGAGATCGGCGGGCGCTGGTGCGATTACCGCCTCTATTTCGTCTGGCAGTCCGACGTCAGCGCGATGCAGTTCTCCTGCCAGTTCGACATGAAGGTCCCGGCGGCCCGCCGCTCCTCGGTCAACGACCTGTTGGCGGAGGTCAACGCGCGCATGTGGCTCGGCCATTTCGATGTCTGCGCCGAGGAGCACACCCCGATGTTCCGCCAGACCATGCTGCTGCGCGGCTCGCGCGGCGCGACGGTGGAGCAGCTGGAGGACCTCGTCGAGATCGCCCTGTCGGAGTGCGAGCGCTTCTACCCTGCCTTCCAGTTCGTGATCTGGGGCGGCAAGTCGGCGTCGGAGGCGGTGTCGGCCGCCATCCTCGACACCGCCGGGGAGGCGTGACCGTCATGGCGCAAGGGAAGGCGCAGGGTTGCACGTTGCTGCTGGCCGGCTGCGGCAAGATGGGCGGCGCGATGCTCGACGGCTGGCTGAAGGCCGGCATTGCGTCCAGCGTCGCCGTCATCGAACCGTCCGGCCTGCCGGAGTCCCTGCGGTGCAACCCCGCGGTCGTGCTGGCCAGCGGCGCGGACGCCTTGCCCGCCGGCTTCGCGCCGGACGTGGTGGTTCTTGCGGTGAAGCCGCAGGTGATGGACTCGGTCCTTCCGGCCTACCGGGCGCTGGTCCGCCCCGGCACGGTGTTCCTGTCCGTCGCCGCCGGCAAGACGTTCGCCTCCTTCGAAGCGGTGCTGGGGGAGGGGGCGGCCATCGTCCGCTCCATGCCCAACACGCCCGCCGCCATCGGCCGCGGCATGACCGTCGCCGTCGGCAACCCGGTGGTGACCGAGGCGCAGAAGTCGCTGTGCGATGCGCTGCTGCGCGCGGTCGGCGACGTGGCCTGGGTGGAGGACGAGTCGCTCCTCGATCCGGTGACCGCCGTCTCGGGCAGCGGCCCCGCCTACGTCTTCCTGATGGTCGAGGCGATGGCGAAGGCCGGCGAGGCCGCCGGGCTGCCCGCCGAGCTTGCCATGCGTCTGGCGCGGGCCACCGTTGTGGGGGCGGGGGAACTGCTCCACCAGTCCCCGACCGCCGCCGCAGACCTGCGCAAGGCGGTGACCAGCCCCAACGGCACCACCCAGGCGGCGCTCGACGTGCTGATGGCCGGGGATGGAATGCAGCCGCTGTTCGACCGCGCCGTGGCTGCCGCCGCGAACCGCTCCCGCGAACTGGCGAAGTAAGGCGCCATGGCGGCCCTCAGCCCCTCCGCCCAACGGGTCCAGGCCTTGCTGGACGGTTTCGGCCACGGCCACAGTGTGGTCGAGCATGAGGGCAGCACCCGCACGTCGGAGGATGCCGCGAACGCCGTCGGCTGCGCCGTGGCGCAGATCGCCAAGTCCTTGATCTTCCGCGCGAAGGACAGCGGCCGGCCGGTGCTGGTGGTGGCCAGCGGGGCCAACCGGGTGGACGAGAAGGCGGTCGGCCGGCTGATCGGCGAGACGATCGAGCGGGCCGATCCGGACTTCGTCCGCGAGTCCACCGGCTTCGCTATCGGCGGGATTCCGCCCATCGGCCATGCCGTGCCGCCGCTGGTCCTGATCGACGCCGACCTGATGGGCCTTGACGCCATTTGGGCCGCCGCCGGTACCCCCAACGCGGTCTTCCGCCTGACCCCGGCGCAACTCGTCGCCATCACCGGCGGACGGGTCGAAGCCATCCGCAAGGGCTGACCGTCCGGCAACCGAGCCGGTCAACCGGGCAGGATGCCGCAGCGCGGCATGACCGCGCATCGCCGGGCCACCCCTCTTCCAAGCCTCTGGATTCTCTGGCAAGACTCTTCCCAACGAGTTCTTGAACAGAGACGCATCAGGGAGGCCCCCCGTGACTGACGCCCGGCACAACCCCTACGAGACCGACCTCGACCAGAACGCCGCCAACACGGTGCCGCTGTCGCCGCTCTCGTTCCTACGCCGCACCGCCGCCGTCTATCCGCAGCGCATCGCCGTGATCCACGGCCCGGTCCGCCGCACCTGGGCGGAAACCTACGAGCGCTGCGTGCGCCTCGCCTCGGCCCTGGCCAAGCGCGGCATCGGGCTGGGCGACACGGTCGCGGTCATGGCCCCCAATACGCCGGAATCCTTCGAGGCGCATTTCGGCGTGCCGATGACCGGCGCGGTGCTGAACGCCCTGAACATCCGCCTGGACGCGGAGGCGCTGGCCTTCATCCTTGAGCATGGCGAGGCCAAAGTCCTGCTGACCGACCGGGAGTTCTCCGGCGTCATCTCCAAGGCCGTCCACATGCTGGAGCCGAAGCGCCGCCCGATCGTCATCGACATCGACGACCCTCAGGCCAAGGGCGGCGAATTGATCGGCGAGCAGGCCTACGAGCAGTTCCTGGAGACCGGCGACCCGGCCTACGAGTGGCCGATGCCGGCCGACGAATGGCAGGCCATCGCGCTGAACTACACCAGCGGCACCACCGGCAATCCCAAGGGCGTCGTCTACCACCACCGCGGCGCCTACCTGAACGCCATGGGCAACGTGCTGACCTGGGCGATGCCGCACCATCCCGTGTATCTGTGGACGCTGCCGATGTTCCACTGCAACGGCTGGTGCTTCCCCTGGACGGTCACCGCCATGGCCGGCACCAACGTCTGTGTCCGCACCATCACCGCCAAGGGCATCTACGACGCTCTGGCCGACCTCGGCGTCACCCACATGTGCGGCGCCCCCATCATCATGGGCCTGATCGTCAACGCGCCGGAGGACCAGAAGCGGGAGATCCCGACCGGCGTGAAGATGATGACCGCCGGTGCCGCTCCGCCCGCCGCGGTGATCGAAAAGATCGAGCGGCTGGGCTTCGACGTCACCCACGTCTACGGCCTGACCGAGGTCTACGGCCCGGTCACCATCTGCGCCTGGCATGAGCACTGGAACGACCTGCCGCTGGAGGAGCGCGCGGCGCTGAAGGCGCGGCAGGGCGTGAACTACGCCACGCTGGAAGGGCTGATGGTCGCCGACCCCAACACGCTCCAGCCGACTCGCAAGGACGGCGTGACGATGGGCGAGATCTTCATGCGCGGCAACACCGTCATGAAGGGCTATCTGAAGAACCCGCGGGCCACGCAGGAGGCCTTCTCCGGCGGCTGGTTCCACACCGGCGATCTCGGCGTCTGGCATCCGGACGGCTACATCGAGCTGAAGGACCGCTCCAAGGACATCATCATCTCCGGCGGCGAGAACATCTCGACCATCGAGGTCGAATCGGTCCTCTACAAGCATCCGGACATCGTCGAGGCCGCCGTGGTCGCCCGCCCGGACGAGAAATGGGGCGAGACGCCCTGCGCCTTCGTCACCGTGAAGGAGGGCAAGCAACTGACCGAGGCCGAGGTGATCGCCTATTGCCGCGAGCATCTGGCCCACTTCAAGTGCCCGCGCACCGTCGTCTTCACCGCCCTGCCGAAGACCTCGACCGGCAAGATCCAGAAATACGTGCTGCGCGATCAGGCCCGCGCGCTGAACGGAGCGAAGGTGTGACCGCTGTGACCGGGGGCTTCGGCCCCCTTCTGCCCGAGGAACGGGCGGACGCCACGGCCCTGGTTCGCCAGGGTTTCGGCATTCCCCGTGAGTATTTCGACCGGTCGGTGGAGTTGTTCGGGCCGGGCGTGATGCGGGGCCTGCGCGCCGGACCGGAGGCGGGTCGCGCCGGGCAGCTTGTTGCCTGCGCCGCCGTCTGGCCGATGGACCAGTGGTTCGGCGGGCGCCCGGTGCCGTCCTGCGGCGTGGCGGCGGTGGCGGTCGATCCGGCGCAGCGCGGGCGCGGCTACGGCACCGCGCTGATGCGCGGTTTGCTGGAGGAGGCGCGCGCCGGGGGCGCCGCACTGTCGGTGCTCTACCCAGCGACCCTACCGGTCTACACCCGCCTGGGCTTCGGGCGGGGTGGGGTGTCCTTCGACTGGAGCGCGCCGCCGGGCGCCCTGTCCGCCGGGCCGCCGCCGGGGGACGGGTGGATCCGCCGGACCGACGCGAGCGACGCCAGCGAGCTTGCGGCGCTACGCCGCAGCCTGCTCACCACCGCCAACGGACTGGTGGAGCGCAATGAAGGCCTGTGGAGCTTCGCCCTCTGTCCGGACGGTGCTCCGTCCGACGTTTACACTTTGGGTGGTCCGAAAGGGGCAGAGGGATACGTGGCGGTAGCGCCGCCGTCGGACCGGAAGCTGGTGGTTGCGGATCTGTGCCTGCTCAGCCCGCGTTCAGTGCGGCTGGCGCAAGGTTTCCTGGCCGGCTACCGGGCGCAGGTCGACCGCGTCTCCTGGCGCGGCGGGCCCGACGACCCCCTGGTCCTGATGGCGCCGGACGCCGGTCCGCGTGCCGACGCTCGCGACGAATGGCTGTTGCGCATTCTCGATCTTCGCCGCGCCTTGGAAGCCCGCGGCTATCCACCTGGGGTTGCCGGCGAGTTGGTGCTGGACGTTTCCGATGCGGTGATTCCGGAGAATTCCGGCACTTTCCGGTTGCGCCTGTCCGATGGAAAGGCCGTCGTGGACCGGGTTCCGGAGAAGACGGGCGGCGGCGGAAAAGCGGCCGGAGCGGGGCTTTCCCTGTCCATCGCGGCCTTGTCCGCCCTCTACAGTGGCCACAAAGGCCCGCAGATTCTCCGCCAAGTTGGCCTTCTGCGTGGCGGCGAAGACGCGATGGCGCTGGCGGCGCTGCTTTTCTCGGGGCCGGCGCCGTGGATGCCGGACCGGTTCTGAAGCGGTGATACCAGTTGCGTTTATCAAACCAGAAATTAACCCTTTCTGATGTATCCCTTAGCGACAAAGGCATGACGACGGCCAAAGCATAAGGCCGTACGATCCGGGGGAGCCCGATTTCATGACGATTGGAACGCGGATTGCGCTCGGTTTTGCGGCGGTCCTTCTGATGACGGTCGCGGTGGCGTTCGTTGGCTGGAACAGCCTGCGCACCTACGCCGGGCGTGTCGATCTGGCGGCCCACACCGCCGAACTGGACGCCCGGCTGAAAACCGTGCGGATCGAGGAAGCCCGCTTCGTCACCGAGCGCGACTCCAAGGCCGCCGACAATGTGCCCGGCATGCTGGACCGGCTGCGCGACGAAGCGCAGGGTACGCGGTCCGCGCTTGAGGACGCCGGCAGCATCCGGCTGGTCGACGAGATCCTGGCGGGCATCGCCGGCTATCGCAGCGCCTTCGCCAACTTTGTCGCCCAGGACGCGGAGGCCCGCGCCCGCACCCAGAGCATGGAGACACGCGCCCAGGCCCTGCGGGAGATCGCGGAGAAGATCGGCAAGCAGCAATCCGACCGCTACGACCAGAACATGGTCAGCCTGAAGGACGCGGAGCACGCCGTGCGGCAGAGCCGCGACACCTCCGACCGCGCCGACCGGCTGATCGAGATGGTGCTGGAGGCGCGCCGCCTGCAGTCCGACTTCGCGCACACCCGCAATCCGGCGACGATGGCCGCCGCCGGGGAGGCCATCGCGGCGCTGCTGGCCAACGCCGAAGCCATCGAGAAGGATCTTCTCGGCACCAACGACGAGGAATTGGCCCAGCGGATCGTCACCATCGCCGGCGCCTACCGCATGGTGTTCGACCAGACCCGCGCCGAAGGCGCCGGCGAACCGGCCAGCGGCCGCATCCAGGCGCTGGATCGCCACGCCCTTGAGATCCAGAATCTCGCCCACGAGATGCAGGAGAACCAGTCGATGGTCTCCAGCGCGCTCCAGGAGGCCGCGAACTTCGCCCAGAGCGAGGTGAACGAGGCCGTCCAGCTGCGCGGCATCGCCATGCGCCTGATCCAGGGCGCGCAGTCCGCGATGCTGGGGCAGCGCGATTTCATCCTGATGAACGGGGAGGATGCCCGCGCCCGGGTGCATGGCGCGGTCAAGGAGACGCTGGGGCTCGCCACCCAGGCCGGGGCCGTGCTTGTCGATTCGGAAGGCCGAGCGCTGATCGCCGCCATCACCGAGGCCGCCCAGGCCTTTGATCGGGAGTTCGCCGCCCTCGTCACCACCAGCGAGAACCAGCGCACCGCCTCCAAGACCATGGCCAAGGCCGCGGGCGACGTCAGCGAGCAGGTGGCCCGTCTCGTCTCCATCCAGCGCGACGACCGCGAGAACGGGCGCAGCGGGGCGGAGCTGATCATCATCATCGGCGCCGCCGTGGCGCTGGCGCTGGGCATGGTGATGGCCTGGATCATCGACCGTGCCATCACCCACCCGATGCACGCCATGACCAAGGCGATGGGCCGGCTGGCCGAAGGCGACCTGACGGTCGACATTCCCGCCGGCGATCGCAAGGACGAGCTGCGCGCCATGGCCGAGGCACTCAGCGTCTTCAAGGAGAACGCCCTGGAGATGCAGCGCATGGAAGGGGAGCGGGAGGAGATGCGCCGGCAGATCGACGCCGACCGCCGCCGCACCATGAACGAGTTCGCCAACGGCTTCGAACAGGCTGTGTCGGGCGTCGTCCTGTCGTTGACCGAGTCCGCCGGCAACCTCGGCCGCGACGCGCAGGAGATGTCGTCGGACGCCGCCCTGACCACCGCCAAGTCGAGCGCCGTCGCCGCGGCGTCGGAGCAGGCGTCCAGCAACGTGCAGACCGTTGCGGCGGCTGCGGAGGAACTGTCCTCCTCCATCGCCGAGATTTCCCGCCAGCTCAACAGCAGCTCGCAGGTGGCGGTGGGGGCGGCGGCCAAGGCGACGGAAACCAACGGCATCGTCGAAGGTCTGGCCGAGGCGGCGCAACGCATCGGTCAGGTGGTGGACCTGATCGGCGAGATCGCCGAGCAGACCAACCTGCTGGCCCTGAACGCGACCATCGAGGCGGCGCGGGCCGGGGAGGCCGGAAAGGGTTTCGCCGTGGTGGCGACGGAGGTCAAGAACCTTGCCGGCCAGACCGCCAAGGCGACCGAGGAGATCTCCAGCCAGGTGGCGCAGATGCAGGCGGCGACGGGCGGGGCGGTGGGCGCCATCCGCACCATCTCCGACGCGGTCGGCACGATCAGCAGCACGGTCACCGAGATCGCCCGCGCCATGGAGCAGCAGGGGCTCGCCACCCGCGAGATCGCCCAGAACGTCAATCAGGCCGCCGAAGGCACGCAGGAGGTGATGCATCACATCGCCGAGGTGACCAACGCCGCCACCAAGACCGGCGGCGCCGCCGACGCGGTGCTGAGCGCCAGCCGCACTCTGGCCCGTCAGGCCGATCATCTGCGCTCCGAGGTGCAGGGCTTCCTCAACAAGGTGCGGACCGCCTGAGCCGTCTGGCGGGGTTTGCCTTTCATCGTGGGACCGCGGGCCGGGGCCGAAAAATCCCCCGGCCCGTTCCCGTTGCTTTCGCACGGGGCATCTGTTAAGCCGCGCCGTGCCTCACGGACGCGAGAACTTATGGCTTTCCCCTTGTCACAGCGCGACTCCGCCCGGGGGATACCCGACGGGATTCTGGCGGGTCTGGCCGGCGTGGCGGTGGCGGCGCTCGGCCCGCTGGCCGCCATGGCGCCGCGCGGTTTGCCGGTCTGGGCCATCCTGATCGCGCTGGTCGGGCTGGCCGGCCTGGTCCGCCGCGGCGCCCTGGGGCGGCTGCAACGGACGATGCCCGGCACGGCGGTGGTTCTGGCCTTCCTGGCTCTGGCCTCCCTCTCCATCCTGTGGAGCCCATCGCCGCGCTCCGGCCTGACGGTGGTGGAGATCGGCTACATCGGCCTCGGCGCGCTGGCCGGCGGGGCGTGGATGTCCTCCCTGCCGGGGGTGGAGGCACGGCGGTTGACCGGCCTGTTCCTGTTGGGCGTGTTCGCCGGCGTCCTGCTGTTCGCCTTGGAAGCCGCGTTGGATTTTCCGCTGCACCGCTGGTGGAACCATGTGCCGGCGGGCGTCGAGATCGCCGAGACCAACGTGCCCAAGCGCACGGCGGTCCTGCTCTGCCTGATGGTCTGGCCGGCGGCGATGGCGCTCGACCGGGCCGGGCGGCGGGGGCTGGCCGTCGCACTTCCCACAGCCTTCGCCGCGGCCTGCCTGTTGCTGACCAGCCGGTCGGCCATGCTGGGCATTGCCGTCGGCGGGGTGGCCTTCGCGCTCGCCGTCTGGTCGCCGCGGCTCGTCCGTGGGGCGCTGGCGGCGGTGTTGGGGGTGGCCTTCGCCTTCGTGCTGCCGCTGGTGCTGCTGTTGGACCGCGTGTTGAACCTGGACGGTGCCGACTGGCTGTTCCGGTCGGCCCAGCACCGGGTGGAGATCTGGGGCATGGCCGCCAGTCGAGCGCTGGAGACGCCCTTCTTCGGGCAGGGCATCGACGCCTCGCGCGCGCTGGAGCCGGAAGGGGCGGTGTCCCGCTTCGGCACGCTGACCGACAGCCTGCTGCCGTTGCACCCCCACAACGCCTTCCTGCAGGTCTGGCTGGAGCTTGGCGCCTTCGGCGCCGCGCTGGCTCTGGCGGCGGCCTTGCTCCTGCTGTTCGGCACCGGGCGGCTGGAGCGGCGGCTGCAACCCTTCGCGCTGGCCCTCTTCGCGTCGGCACTGGCGATGGCGAGCACGGCCTACGGCATCTGGCAGGCGTGGTGGATGGGCGGCATGCTGGCGGCCGGCCTGATGCTCCGGCTGGCCGCGCGCACTCCGGCGGGGGGCGAATGACGGGCGCGCACGGCAACGGTCGCCGCCGCGTCCTGGTCATCAAGCTGGGGGCTTTCGGCGACTTCTTCCTGGCCCAGACCGCCTTCTCGGCCATCCGGCGGCACCACGCCGCCGACCATCTGGCGCTGCTGACCCTGCCGTCCCTGGCTCCGCTCGCCCGCCTCAGCGGCCTGTTCGACGAGGTTCTGGAGGACCCGCGGGAGCGGTCGCTCGGGGCCTATCGGCGCGTCCGCCGCCTGCTGCGCGCCGGGCGTTTCGACCGGGTCTACGACCTCCAGGCGCAGCGGCGCACTGACCGCTACTTCTGGCTGCTTGCCCCCGGTCCCTGGCCGGAATGGTCGGGCACGGCCTGGGGCGCCTCGCACCGCGATCACTATCCGGGCCGCCGCAAGGTGCCGGTGATCGAGCGCTACACCCGGCAGTTGGCGCCCTTCGGCATCGTGCCGGACGCGGTGCCGGACCTGTCCTGGCTCGACGCCGACACCGGCGGTTTCGGCATCGCCGCGCCCTACGCGCTGCTGATTCCCGGTTCCTCCCCCGGGCGGCCCGACAAGCGCTGGCCGATCGAGCGCTACGGTGAACTGGCGCGCGCGCTGGCGGCCCGCGGGATCACGCCGGTCGTGCTGGGCACGGCCATCGAGGCGGACCTCGCGCGGGCCATCACCGCCGCCTGTCCGCAGGCGGTGGACCTGACCAGCCGCACCAGCGTGCCCGAGATTGCCGGGCTGGCCCGTCGGGCCTGGGCGACGGTGGGCAACGACACCGGCCCCACGCATCTGGTCGCGGCCGTGGGGTGCCCCATCCTGGGCCTTTTCTGCGACGCCTCCGTCCCGATCCATGCCAACGGGCCGCGCATGGTCGTCCATCACCGCCCCGCCTTCGCCGACATGGACGTGGCCGGCGTGCTGGCGGCGATGGATGCTCTGCCGCCGAACCGATAGAGTGCCGCCGATCATGTTGCGGAAGCCATAAGGATTTGAGCAGGCAGGACGCCAGCGCCATGCCCGCCGATGCGGTCACCCCGCCTGCCGGAAAGCCGGGCGGGCGTCTGATGCTGCTCGCCAAACTGGGGGTGACCCTGGCGGTTCTCGGCGTGCTGGGTGTCAACGCCGACTGGACGGCCTTGCTGGCGCGCGTCACCGGAGCGGACCCCGTTTGGCTGGCGGCCGGCTTCGCGGCGAAGCTGCTCGCCGTGGTCTGTGCCGGGGAACGCTGGCGCGACGCCCTGCGCGCCGCGGGCGAACGGGTCTCGCACGCGCTGGCGATGCGGCTGATGTTCACCGGCCTGTTCTTCGGGCAGGTGCTGCCGGGGGCGCTGGGCGGCGACGTGGTGCGCGGCTGGCTGACTTACCGGGGCGGGGCGTCTTCCACCGCCGTGGTGCTGGCCCTGGTGCTGGACCGGCTTCTGGCCCTGGTCGGCTGCATCCTGCTTCTGTTCCTCGGCCTGCCGCACCTCGTGGCGACGGCCCCGCCCTCGGTCGCCTGGGCCGGACCGGTGGCGGTGGCGCTGCTCGCCATCGCCATGGTCGTTGGGCTCCAGGCGGACCGTCTTCCGCTGCCGGGCGTCCTGCTGCGCCCACCGGTCCGGGCGGTGCAGGTGCAGGTCGCGCGTCTGCGCTCGGCGCTGGTCAGCCGGGCGGCGCTGGCCGGGCTGCTGCACAGCGCGGCGGTCCACGCCTGCACCGTCTTCGCGGTGATCGCCTACGCCCATGCGCTGGGCATTCCCTTGCGGGTTCTGGACGCGCTGGCCGTCGTGCCGATGACGATCTTCGCGGCGGCGCTGCCCATCTCGCTGAACGGCTGGGGCGTGCGGGAGGGGGCTTTCGTCGCCGGCTTCGCGCTCTACGGCCTCGACGCCACCGACGCGCTGGCCCTGTCGCTGATGATCGGGCTGTCGGTCACCCTGTCGTCGCTGCCCGGTGGCCTGCTCTGGCTCAGCCTGAAGGGCTCTGCGCGGCCCTGAGCCGGGCCAACGCCCAACCCGCGGCGTCCCGCACCACCTCGCTTGGGTCTTCCAAGAGGCGTTCGGCCGCCCGTTCGGCTGCTGCGGCGTGGCGGGCGTCGCCGCTGTTGCCCAGAGCCACCAGAACGTTGCGCACGAAGCGGTCGCGGCCGATCCGCTTGATGGGCGAGCCGCTGAAGACCTGCCGGAAGCCCGCGTCGTCCAACTGCGCCAGATCGGCCAGCCGCGGCGCCGTCAGTTCCGCCCGCGGCAGGAAAGCCGCCTCGCGCGAGCGCTGGGCGAACTTGTTCCACGGGCAGGCGGCCAGACAGTCATCGCAGCCGTAGATGCGGTTGCCCATCAGCGGGCGCAATTCCTCCGGGATCGGACCCTTGTGCTCGATGGTCAGGTAGGAGATGCAGCGCCGCGCGTCCAACTGGTTGGGCGCGGGGAAGGCGGCGGTGGGGCAAGCGTCCAGGCAGCGCCGGCACTGGCCGCAACGGTCCACCCCCGGCGGGTCGGGCGGAAGCTCCAGCGTCGTATAGACCTCACCCAGGAACAGCCAGGAGCCATGGGAGCGCGACACGAGGTTGGTGTGCTTGCCCTGCCAGCCCAGCCCGGCCTTCTCGGCCAGCGGCTTTTCCATCACCGGGGCGGTGTCCACGAAGACCTTCAGCTCGGCCTTGAAACGGTGGGCGATCCATTGGCCCAGCGTCTTCAGCCGGCCCTTGATGAGGTCGTGATAGTCGCGGTTCCTCGCATAGACCGACACGATGCCGCGGTCGGGATGCGCCAGCAGGGCGCGCGGGTCCTCCGCCGGAGCGTAGCTGGTGCCGAGCGCGATGACGGTGCGCGCCTCCGGCCACAGGGACTGGGGATGGACGCGGCGGTCGGCCTTGTCCTCCATCCAGCCCATGTCGCCGTGCCGGCCCTGGCTCAGGAATTCGGCCAGCCGCGCCTTGGCCTCCTCGCCCAGCTCCGCCCGCGCGAAGCCGACCGCGTCGAAGCCCAGCGACAGGGCGCGGTCGCGGATCGCTTCACGGGTGGAGGTGGGTGAGTCGGACATGGTGATGGCTTGATCGCTTAGCCCTCTCCCCTCTGGGGAGAGGGTGGCCCGGAGGGACGGTGAGGGGGATGCGCATGGCGTGAGGTTCGGTAAAAGCGCACCCCCCTCACCCTAACCCTCTCCCCAGAGGGGAGAGGGGATTTAGGAGGGGTTCACCCCCGGATCAGCCGCGGCCGCGGTAGGTCTGGACGTCCTGCGACGGAATCCACACGCCTTTCGGCGGTTCGCCGGTGGCGTAGAACACGTCGATGGGGATGCCGCCGCGCGGGTACCAGTAGCCGCCGATGCGCAGCCACACCGGCTTCAGCTCGTCCGCCAGACGCTTGCCGATGCCGACGGTGCAGGCCTCGTGAAAGGCGCCATGATTGCGGAAGCTGGTCAGGAACAGCTTGAGCGACTTCGACTCCACCAGCCACTCGCCCGGCACATAGTCGATGACCAGATGGGCGAAGTCCGGCTGGCCGGTGATCGGGCAGAGCGAGGTGAATTCCGGCGCGGTGAAGCGCACGACGTAGTGGTCACCGGGGTTCGGGTTCGGCACGCGCTCCAGCACCGCCTCGTCCGGCGTCTTCGGCTGGACGGTGGCGCCGCCGAGTTGGGTCAGGCCGGCGTAGATGTTTTCAGACATCCGCGGATTCCTTCTTCGCGGGTTTCGCCGGCTTCACCTTCAGGTGGGCCAGCGGGTCTTCGGTGGCCGGGACGTCGCCCTCGTTCAGGCGGGCCTCCAGCGCGCTCGCGACCTCTTCGAAGCGGCCGTCCTCGATGGCCTGCCGAAGCTCGGCCATCAGGTCTTGGTAATAATGCAGGTTGTGCCAGGTGAGCAGCATCGGCCCCAGCATCTCGCCCGCCTTGAACAGGTGATGCAGATAGGCACGGCTGTGGTTGCGGCACGCGGGGCAGCCGCACTCCTCGTCCAGCGGGCGCTCGTCGTGGGCGTGGCGGGCGTTGCGGATGTTGATGGTGCCGCGCCGCACGAAGGCCTGACCGGTGCGGCCCGAGCGGGTGGGCATCACGCAGTCGAACATGTCGACGCCGCGCCGCACCGCGCCGATCAGGTCGCTGGGGCGGCCGACGCCCATCAGGTAGCGCGGGCGCTCCTTGACCATTAGCGGCTCGGTGAAGTCGAGCACGGTGAACATCGTCTCCTGGCCCTCGCCGACGGCCAGCCCGCCGATGGCGTAGCCGTCGAAGCCGATGTCCGACAGAGCCGCCACGCTCTCGGCCCGCAGGTCCGCGTAGACGCCGCCCTGCACGATGCCGAACAGACCGTAGCCGGGCCGCTCGACGAAGGCGTCCTTGCTGCGCTTGGCCCAGCGCATCGACAGGCGCATGGACGAGGCCGCCTGCGCCTCCGTCGCCGGGAAGGGGGTGCACTCGTCCAGGCACATGGTGATGTTGCTGTCCAGGAGATGCTGGATCTGGATCGAGCGTTCCGGCGTCAGATGGTGCTTGCTGCCGTCGAGGTGGGATTTGAATGTTACCCCCTCCTCGGTCATGGTGCGCAGGTCCGACAGGGACATGACCTGGAAGCCGCCGCTGTCCGTCAGGATCGGCTTGTCCCAGTTCATGAAGCGGTGCAGGCCGCCCAACTGCCCGACGCGCTCCGCCGTGGGGCGCAGCATCAGGTGATAGGTGTTGCCCAGCAGGATTTCCGCGCCGGTGGACTTCACGGCGTCGCTGGTCATCGCCTTGACGGTGGCGGCGGTGCCCACGGGCATGAAGGCCGGCGTGTTGATGACGCCGTGCGCGGTGGAGACCCGCCCGCGCCGGGCGCGCCCGTCGGTCTTCAGAAGCTCGAACCCGATCCCGGTCATCACACCCTCCGGAGCAGCGACGCGTCGCCGTAGCTGAAGAAACGATAGTTCTGGCCGATGGCGTGCGCGTAGGCCGCCTTCATCGTGTCCATGCCCGCGAAGGCGCAGACCAGCATGAACAGGGTGGAGCGGGGCAGGTGGAAGTTGGTCACCAGAAGGTCCACGATCTTGAAGCGGTAGCCGGGGGTGATGAAGATGTCGGTGTCGCCACTGAAGGCCCGGATGCTGCGGTCGTCCAGCCCCGCCGTCTCCAGGATGCGCAGCGCCGTGGTGCCGACCGACACGATCCGCCCGCCCGCGGCGCGGGTGGCGTTGATGGCCTCGGCGGTCTCCGCGGAGATTTCGCCCCACTCGCTGTGCATGCGGTGCTCGGCGATGTCGTCCACCTTGACCGGCAGGAAGGTGCCGGCCCCGACATGCAGCGTCACCGGCACGCGGCGGACGCCGCGCGCGTCGAGCGCCGCCAGAAGCTCCGGCGTGAAGTGCAGACCGGCGGTCGGGGCGGCCACGGCGCCCTCCCGCGCAGCGAAGACGGTCTGGTAGTCCGCCGCGTCCTGCTCGTCCGCCTCGCGCCGGATGTAGGGGGGCAGGGGCATCCGGCCGTGGCGGTGCAGCGCCTCCATCAGCTCCGGCCCGCCCTTGGAGAAGCGCAGGCGCACCTCCATCCCGTCCTTGGCGACCACCTCGGCGGCGAAGTCCTCGGCGATGGCGATCACGTCGCCGGGCTTCAGCCGCTTGCCGGGCCGGGCGAAGGTCGCCCACTCCCGCTCGCCCTCGCGCTTGTGGAGGGTGATCTCCACCCGCACCTCGCCGCGCCGGCCGTCCAGCCGGGCGGGGATGACGCGGGTGTCGTTGACGACCATCAGGTCGCCCGGCTCCAGCAGGGCGGGCAGGTCGCGCACGACGCGGTCGTGCAGACGCTCCGCCACGTCGAGCAGACGGGCGGCGTCACGCGGCTTGGCCGGATGCTCGGCGATGCGGTCCGGCGGAAGGTCGAAGTCGAAATCGGCGGTCTTCATGGGAGCCGCTCGTATAGACCAAAGCGGTGGGACGGGGGAAGCATTACGAGTCGGCGCTTATTCGGGCAAAGGGAGGGCCTGTGCGGTCAGGGCGGCGGTCTGGCGGGCGTGCAGGACGTCCACGTCGAAGCCCTGGATCATCTCCTGGAACAGCCGGTACCAGTTCACCTCCGCCTGGAGATGCAGGAAGACGGAGCCCAGACCTATAGCCGCGCGGTCCATGAAGACGAATTCCCGCGGCACCTCCACCCCGCCGACGCGGCGCAGCTCCGCATGGACCTTGGCGGCGGTCTCGCGGCCATAGTGGCCGGAGTTGGTCTCCTCGATGCGGCGGCTGCGGTCGTCCATGATCGGGGCGTAGACGAAGCGCGCCCAGATGTTCAGAACGTCCACCAGCTCCTTGGTCGGGTTGCCGAAGCCCCAGGTGCGGTAGGCCTCCACCGCCTTGTCCTGGTTGCCGGTCTGCAGCGCGTCGTAGAGGTCGATCACCCCCTTCACGAAGCGGGCCGGGAAGACGCGGATGCAGCCGAAATCCAGCAGGTTGATGGACCGGTCGGGCCGCACCGTGTAGTTCCCCAGATGCGGGTCGCCGTGGATGATCCCGTAGCCGTAGAAGGGCACGTACCAGGCCCGGAACATGTTCATCGCCAGCGCGTCGCGGGCGTCCGGATGGTCCTTCACGAACTCCAGGATCTTGCGCCCCTCCACCCATTCCAGCGTCAGCAGGCGCCGGGTGGACAGGTCGGGCACCACCGCCGGCACATGGACGCCGGAGGTGTCGGCCAGCATGGCGCGGTAGAGGCGGGCGTGCTTGGCCTCGCGCTCGTAATCCAGCTCCTCGCGCAGCCGGGCGCCGATCTCGGCCTGGATCTGCTTGGTGGAGATGGCGCTGTCCGTCCGCTCGAAGATGGCGAAGATCAGGCCGAGCTGGCGCAGGTCCGCCTCCACGGCGGAGGCCATGTCCGGATACTGGAGCTTGCAGGCGAGGTTCTGCCCATCCAGTCCCACGGCCCGGTGCACCTGCCCCAGCGAGGCCGCCGCCGCCGCTGTCTGTTCGAAGTGCCGGAAGCGCTTGTGCCAAGCGGGGCCAAGCTCGCTCGCCATGCGGCGCTTGACGAAGGGCCAGCCCATCGACGGCGCGTCGGCCTGGAGCTGGGACAGCTCCTGCACATACTCGCGGGGCAGGGCGTCAGGGATGGTGGACAGCAGTTGCGCCACCTTCATCAGCGGTCCCTTCAGCCCGCCCAGCGCGGCGCGCAGTTCGGCGGCGTGGCGATCCCGCTCCAGGGGGATGCCCAGCACCCGTTCTCCGGCGAAACGGGCCGCAAGGCCCCCTACGGCGGTCCCGACCCGCGCATACCGCGCGATCCGGCCGCCAAGCCTGTTCTCATCCGTGTTCGGCATGCCGAATAGGTGGGTGCGGCGGGGCCGAAAGGCGAGTCCCAGGCTGGACGAAACCGGAACGCACCGGCGCCGTCACCCGCCCGGCGCGATGTTCTGGTTCACGCAGAAGAGGTTGCCGGGGTCGTATTTTGCCTTCAGCGCCCGCAGGCGTTCGTAGTTCGGCCCGTAGGCGGCCTGGACGCGCTGTTCGTCGTCGGTGACGAAGTTCACATAGACCCCACCGGTGGCGTAGCGGGCGGTCCGGTCGGAGACGCCGCGCGCCCATTGGATACAGGCGCTGTCCTCCGGAGGGGTGTTCCAGCGCGCGTGCACGTTCATGACGAAGAGGGCGTCGCGGTGCGGATAGGCGGTGGCGTCCGCCGGCACGCGGTTGGCCGCAGCCCCCAGCAGGCCGACGAATATCTCGCACTGGTTGGAGGGCAGCCTTCCGGCTTCCTCAATCAGCGCATCGATCAGCCCGTCCTCCAGCCCGGTGAAGTTCTGCGATTTCCAATAGTTCCGCGCGCCCGGCACCAGGAGCGGGTCGAAGGCCGCCTGCCACGCCGCGTAGGGCATGAGGCCGACATGCTCCCCAATCGGCGTGCCCAGCGACAGCACCGGTTCCAGCGCCTTGCGGGCCGCCGCCTCGTCGTCTCCGGCGCAGATGACGGGCATGACCACCACCTCCTTGCCATGCACATCCGGTGGCAGGAAGGGCAGGGGGGGTGCCTTACGCAGCACCATCCAGGCGGTGGCCTCGTCCGGTAGGGATGCCGTGGAGTCGCGGTAGCGGCGCATCAGATCGCCGGCCCCGGCGAAGGGATGGACGACCAGCCCGGCGAACACCATCGGGCCCACGGGATGCAGGCGGAAGGTGAAGGAGGTGACGATGCCGAAATTGCCGCCGCCGCCGCGGATGGCCCAGAAGAGGTCGGGATTCTCGTCGGCGCTGGCGCGCAGGAACTTCCCATCGGCGGTGACGACGTCGGCGGACAGCAGATTGTCAACCGTCAGCCCGTATTTGCGGGTCAGCCAGCCGAATCCGCCGCCCAGCGTCAGCCCGGCGATGCCGGTGGTGGAGTTGATGCCGACCGGCACGGCCAGCCCGAAAGCCTGCGTCTCCCGGTCGAGATCGCCCAGCGTGGCGCCGGGCGCCACCCGCGCCGTCCGGCTGATGGGGTCGACATGGACGAAGCGCAGGGCGCCGAGGTCGATCAGCAGGCCGCCGTCGCACAGGGAATTGCCGGCGATGTTGTGGCCGCCGCCGCGCACGGAGACCAGCAGCCCGTTCTCCCGCGCGAAGCGTACCGCCTGCATGACGTCGGCGGCGCCGGCGCAGCGGGCGATCAGGCCGGGCCGGCGGTCGATCATGGCGTTCCAGATCGTCCGGGCCTCGTCATAGCCCGGCGACTGCGGGGTCAGCAGCGGGCCGCGCAGACGGACGGCAA
The DNA here is from genome assembly GCF_059803775.1 of Azospirillum sp. UFLA03-27. Taxonomy (NCBI): domain Bacteria; kingdom Pseudomonadati; phylum Pseudomonadota; class Alphaproteobacteria; order Rhodospirillales; family Azospirillaceae; genus Azospirillum; species Azospirillum sp. UFLA03-27. The sequence continues at coordinate 18,467 of NZ_JAUQTX010000031.1, forward strand.
GATCGTTGACGGCGTCCTCGGAAAGGGTCGCGTCCCGCCGGTCGGCGGTGCGAAGCGTGAAATCGCCCATCAAGCACCTCCCACGTCAATGCAGCAATTTTCGCGAATATCCGGAGCGGATTGGCGCAACAAGGGTAAAGTTTCACCCCTGTACAGGCCATCCGGGAAAGGGCTCCCTCCGGTGTTCTTCCGGACGGAGCCACCCCTCAATTCGGTGTCTGCGCGGCTTCGACGGCGGAGGGCGGTGGATCAGCCGCCCTGGCTGCGGATCCAGGCGGCGGTGGCGCTGTCCATGGTGTTCTTGTGGTTGATGAACCACTCCGGCACGACCTCGGTCAGATAGCCGCGGACCAAGGCCAGATTGCCGGCGGCCATGCGCTTGGCGATGCCTTCTAACTCCAGGCGGACGCGGTTGTGCTCGTGGACGTGGATGGGCGTCGGCGGGAAGCCGTACTGGTGCATCAGCTCCTCCTCGCGGGCCAGATGGTCGCGGAGGTGCTGGGCAAAGGCGGTGAAATGGGCGGGCAGGTCGGCGTCCGACGCCTTGGCGGCTTCGGCCAGAAGCTCGATGGTCTCCTTGTGGTCGGCGTCGATGATGGCGTTGCCGACTTCCAGGGACGGACTCCAGGCGGGGATCGAGAGGGGGGGCATGGTGCTCTCCGAAGGGATCGTTGGAGGCACCATACCCATCCTGCGATTAGGGATTCTTGACGTCCGTCAAGAAAACCCGGTCAGGGCTGATTTTCCAGCTCGTCAACAAAGCCGCGGATGACGTTCAGCCCCTTCTGCCAGAAGGCCGGATCGCTGGCGTCCAACCCGAAGGGGGCCAGAAGATCCTGATGCCTCAGCGTGCCGCCCGCCGACAGCATCGCCAGATACTTCTCCGCGAAGCCCTTCTCCGATTCCTGGTAGACCGCGTAGAGCGAGTTCACCAGGCAGTCGCCGAACGCGTAGGCGTAGACGTAGAAGGGCGAGTGGATGAAGTGCGGGATGTAGGACCAGTAGTTCCGGTATCCCTCGTCGAAGCGCAGCGCCGGGCCGAGGCTTTCGGTCTGCACCGCCATCCAGATCTCGCCCAACCGCTCCGCCGTCAGTTCGCCCTCGCGGCGCTCGGTGTGGACGCGGCGCTCGAAGTCGAAGAAGGCGATCTGGCGGACCACCGTGTTCAGCATGTCCTCGACCTTGGAGGCCAGCATGATCTTGCGGCGCTTCGGGTCCGTCTCGCTGTCGAGCAGGGCGCGGAAGGTCAGCATCTCGCCGAACACCGACGCGGTCTCCGCCAGGGTCAGCGGCGTGTCGGACAGCAGGTGCCCCTGTCCGCCGGCCAGGATCTGGTGCACGCCGTGGCCCAGTTCATGCGCCAGCGTCATCACGTCGCGCGTCTTGCCCTGGTAGTTGACCAGCAGATAGGGGTGAACGCTGGGCACCGTGGGGTGGGCGAAGGCGCCCGGCGCCTTGCCGGGACGCACCGGCGCGTCGATCCATGCGTTGTCGAAGAAGCGCTTGCCCAGTGCCGCCAGATCCGGCGAGAAGCGGCCATAGGCGCCCAGAACCAGATCGCGCGCCTCGTCCCAGCGGATGCTGCGGTCGGCGTCGTCGGGAAGCGGCGCGTTGCGGTCCCAGTAATCCAGATGGTCCTGCCCGAACCACTTGGCCTTCATCGCGTAGTAGCGGTGGGACAGGGCCGGGTAGGCATCCTTCCCCGCCGCGGCCAGCGCGTCCACCACCTCGTCCTCGACGCGGTTGGACAGGTTGCGGGCCGACGTGGGCGCCTTGTAGTTGCGCCACGTGTCGTCGATCTCCTTGTCCTTGGCCAGCGTGTTGGTCACCAGGGCGAACAGGCGGATGTTGTCGCCCATCACCCTGCCGATCACCGTCCCGGCCTCCTTGCGGACCTCCTGACGGCGGTCGGACAGGCGGTTCAGCGCCTCCGCGCAGGTCAGTTCCTTCCCGCCGATGGGAAAGCGCAAGCTGGCGATGGTCTCGTCGAACAGGCGGTTCCAGGCGGCGCGCCCGACCACATGCTTCTCGTGCAGCAGGCGTTCGACCTCGTCGGAGAGCTGGTGCTCGCGGAACAGTCGGACGTCGCGCAGCCAGGGGGCGTAGCGGGCGAGGTCCTTCGACGCCGTCAGCTTGGCGTCCAGCACCTTGTCCTCCAGCCGGTTGATCTCCAGCGTGAAGAAGACGAGGTGGGTTGAGATGCCGTTCACCCGCTCCTGTGCCGACTGGTAGAACTTGGCGATGGTCGGGTCGGTCATGTTGCCGTTGTAGACCAGCCCGGCGTAGGACATCACCCGCGACAGCACCTCGTCGATGCGCTCGTACTCGCGGATGGCGGCGGCGAAGGCGTTGCCGTCCAGACCGGCCAGCTTGGTCGCGTACTTCTCGTAGAAGTCCTTGGATGCGCGCTCCATCCGCTCCAGGTCGGCCTTCAGTTCCGCCGACTCCATGCCCGGGTAGAGGTCCGTCAGGTCCCAGGAGGGCAGGGCGCCGAGGTCAGGCCCGTCCCCCGTGGCGGCCAGGGCGGTGTCGGGCATGGTGGTCTGGGGAGCGCCAAGGAAATCGCCAATCGGGTGCCGGGTGGCGCTGCGGGTCATCTGTCCCTCCGTTCTGGGCTTGGGCCGTTCTGGGCTTTGGCCGTTCTGTGCTTGGAACGGGATATAAGCGCCGCGCGGGTTCGGGGGAAGGCTGCGCTGCGGCGCCCGCTCAGGGAGCTTGGCTTTCCTGCGCGCGGCGGATCGCCGCCTCCACGCATTGCAGGTGCAGCTTCTTGCGGGCGAGTTGGCGGGTCCGCCGCTCCTCCAGGTCGGTGGTGGGCATCGCTTCGATGGCGCAGCCGCGCCAGCCGTTGGCGTCCAGCGCGCGGGCGACCTCCGCATAACCGAAATAGCCTTTGTCCGGCTGCTCCCACGGCGCGCGGAAATCGGCGCGGCGCAGGACGAAGCGGTTGGACTGGCTGGACCCGCCGAGACTGGTCAGCCGGGCCACGATCAGCCGTTCGCCGTTCGGGTGGACAACGGTCAGGATCGGGCGGATGCCGAAGACGGGCGGGTCGCTGCTCATGGCGACATGCATAGCGTTCCAATCTCCAATAGGCCAGAGACAAGGCCGCCGCAGAGGGAACACGATCACGGCCAGGGTGTCGCGGCCCGTGAAAAATGGGGGCAGTCATACGCAAGTATGCGATCAGATCGTCCGTTCAAAAATTAGTGGTTCACAAGTGATTGTTGCGCGTCTTCTATGGGAGCTGGCGAGGAGATTTGATGCTCAACGAATCAATTCTCCCGATGTGGGAAGGGGAGGGCGGCAATGACATTGTTGGTGCGCTTACGAAAGCCGGTTTTGGCGGTGTTCTTCCTCTTGTCGTGGCTTCTTCCCGTCGCCGCGGCCCAGCCGCAGCAGGCCATGCCCGTCGAACTGCCCGCCGGCAGCTACGACGCGCAGGGCACGGCCCTGTCGGCCCTGGTCTATGTGCCGGACAGCGCAAGGGCGCGCGGCAAGGCGTCGCTGCTGGTCCTGCTGCACGGCTGCGAGCAGGACGCCCGCACCTTCTTCGAGGATTCGGGCTGGAAGGACATGGCCGACGCCCATGGCTTCGTCGCCCTGTTGCCGGCGCAGAAGCACAATCTGCTGTCCATGGTGGGAACTGGGGGCTTCGGGCGTTACGGCAACCCGCTCGGCTGCTTCAACTTCGCCGACCGGCTGAACAGCCCGTTGAAGGGCTTTGTGCCGAGCGAGGCGGCGGCCATCGCCTCGATGGTCGGGGCGGTCGTCTCCGGCAAGGGGCTGGGCGCCAACGGCCCGGCGGTGGATGCGGAACGGGTGTCCGTCACCGGCCTGTCGGCGGGGGCGGGCATGGCGGCGACCCTGCTGGCCGACTTCCCGCAGGTCTTCGCGGGCGGGGCGCTGTTCGCGGGCGTGCCGGTGATGTGTGCGCAGAGCATGCAGTCGGCCGCGTCGCTCTGCGGCATCTCCGTGTCGCGCGGCTGCGCCGAGGTGAAGGCGCGCTCCGGCGGCTACGACAGCCGCGAATGGACGAAGGCGGTCCAGCGCGCCCAGCACCCCGCCGGGCGTCCGCGCGTGCTGATCGTCCAGGGGACGGCCGACTGCACCGTGGACCCGCAGAACGCCCTCTACCTGACCAACCAGTGGACTGCCTTCCATGGTTTGAAGACCGACGCTCCGGTGATCATCGGTCAGGAGCCCTCCTGGCCGGAGCGCGCCGTGCGGCAGGGCTACGCCCCGGCGGGTGCCAACGCCCTGTGGGTGGAGACGGTGCTTCTGAAGGACGTCGGCCACGTCATGCCCATCGACACCGGCAACCCGCAACGCCCCTGCGGGCGGGTGCGGGTGTCGGAGACGAAGACCTACATTGAGAATGTCGGCTTCTGCGGCGCCGCGCTGGCCGCCGGCTTCCTGCAACTGGAACAGTAACACCCGCCGGAAGGGCGGCGGGCGGGTTCGGCACTCACCAAAGTGGTGCGACAGCCCGCCGCACCTTCCGGAATGCCGTTTGCCAAACGATGCAGATCTGACGCAGATTGGGGCCGCTGCGTGAACGTTCATTGCGCGGCTGCGGAGAAACGCGAACCAAACAAAATATAAGGGACGCCCCCCATGAGCCAAAGCTCGGCCGATCGCTACAACCAGATCCACGCCCGTTCCCTGTCCGATCCCGATGGATTTTGGGGCGAGGCGGCGGAAGACATCACCTGGATCAAGCGCTGGGACAAGGTGCTGGACGACAGCAACGCGCCCTTCTACCGCTGGTTCACCGGCGGCGTCCTGAACACCTGCTACAACGCCGTCGACCGCCATGTGGAGGCCGGACGCGGCGCCCAGGCGGCGATCATCTACGACAGCCCAGTCACCAAGACCGTGCAGACCATCACCTACGCCGAACTCCAGGATCAGGTCGCCCGCTTCGCCGGCGCGCTGCGCGCCCAGGGCGTGGAGAAGGGCGACCGCGTCATCCTCTACATGCCGATGATTCCGCAGTCGCTGGTCGCCATGCTGGCCTGCGCGCGTCTCGGCGCGGTGCATTCGGTGGTGTTCGGCGGCTTCGCCCCGCACGAGCTGGCGACCCGCATCAACGACTCCCGGCCGAAGGCCATCGTCTCGGCCTCCTGCGGCATCGAGCCGAACCGCGTCGTCAAGTACAAGCCGATGCTCGACGCCGCCATCGAGCAGGCGGAGCACAAGCCGTCCAGCGTCATCGTCTTCCAGCGCCCGCAGGAAACCGCGACCCTGATCGAAGGCCGCGACGTGAATTGGGCGGAGGCTGTCGCCAAGGCCGAACCGGCGGAATGCGTGCCGGTCGCCGCGACCGACCCGCTCTACATCCTCTACACCTCGGGCACCACGGGCCAGCCGAAGGGCGTGATCCGCGACAACGGCGGCCACGCCGTGGCGCTGAAGTGGACGATGAAGAACATCTACAACGTCGAGCCGGGCGAGGTGTACTGGGCGGCGTCGGACGTGGGCTGGGTGGTCGGCCACTCCTACATCGTCTACGGCCCGCTGCTGCACGGCTGCACCACGGTGGTCTTCGAGGGCAAGCCGGTGGGCACGCCGGACGCCGGCACCTTCTGGCGGGTGATCGAGCAGCACAGGATCGGCACGCTGTTCACCGCCCCGACCGCCTTCCGCGCCATCAAGCGCGAGGACCCCAACGCCGAACTGCTGAAGAAGTACGACCTGTCGCACTTCCGCGCCCTGTTCCTGGCCGGCGAGCGGTCGGACCCCGACACGCTGCATTGGGCCGAGGACAATCTGAACGTTCCGGTCATCGATCACTGGTGGCAGACCGAAACCGGCTGGGCGATCTCCGGCAACCCGCTGGGCGTGCATCTCTTCCCGATCAAGTACGGCTCCGCCACCCGCCCGATGCCGGGCTGGGACGTGCAGATCCTGAACGCCGAGAACAAGGAAGTGCCGCGCGGCGACATCGGCGCCATCTGCGTGAAGCTGCCGCTGCCTCCGGGCACGCTGCCGACGCTGTGGAACGCCGACGACCGCTACAGGAAGTCGTACCTGTCCGATTACCCCGGCTATTACCAGACCGGTGACGCGGGCTTCATCGACGACGACGGCTACGTCTACATCATGGCCCGCACCGACGACATCATCAACGTCGCCGGTCACCGCCTGTCCACCGGCGGCATGGAGGAGGTTCTGGCCAGCCACAAGGACGTGGCGGAATGCGCGGTGATCGGCGTCGCCGACGACCTGAAGGGGCAGGTGCCGCTGGGCTTCCTCTGCCTGAAGGCTGGCGTGACCCGCCCGCACGAGGAGATCGTCAAGGAGGTGGTCCAGTTGGTGCGCGAGCAGATCGGCCCGGTCGCCGACTTCAAGCGCGCCGTAGTGGTGGAACGCCTGCCGAAGACCCGCTCCGGCAAGATCCTGCGCGGGACCATGCAGAAGATTGCGGACAACCAGGACTACAAGACTCCGGCGACCATCGACGATCCGGGCATCCTGCCGGAAATCGCCGAGGCGCTGCAGTCGCTGGGCTACGCCAAGACGCATCAGGCGGGCTGACCGCTTCCGCCTGCAACAGGCGCGGCGTCCGAAACCCCTTCCCCGGCACTGCCCGGGGGAGGGGTTTTCTTTTTCCGCTAAGCCTTGTCCAGGGTGGACAGGGATTCGGCCAACTCGTCGAGCCGCGCCTGTTCCGCCTCCAACGCCGCCAGCGCATGACGGGCCTCGGTCAATTCCAGATCAAGTTGATCGCGCCGCCGCCGGATCAGTTCCTCCAGCGGGGTCAGCTCCGTCGTGGCCAGCGCCTGGGCGATGGCGGCGTTGCTTCCGCCGCCCAGCGCCAGCCGGACCATGCGCGCGGTCGGGCGGATGCCCTGCGCCTCCAGGTGGCGGGCGGTAACCAGGATCTCGATGGTGTCGTGATGGCGTGCCATGGCTCCGCCCTTATGACGCAGTGCACCCATTCTTGCCAAGCCGCGCGCCGGAGTCGCCGATTCATCCGCGCACGGTGGCAATTTGCCGCAAGTTTTTGCGGAAACGTTCTTTCTCTCGCTGGCCGGCGGCTCACGCTTGCCGTAAATCTACTTACCATGTAGATTAATAGACATAATAACACAGCGATTGCCGATCAATCTGGCGCGCCAGTCTCTCGCTTCACCGATCCGCTTCCGCACCGCTGACGAACCAGGAGATACGATGAACACGCTGCCGCCCTCCAAAATCCGCTTGGCCAAGCGCCATTTCGCCGCCGCCTTCGGCGTCCTGCTGGCGACGACGATTTCCGGATCCGCCATGGCCGCCGCCACGGACGGGCCACTGGTCACCACCGACTGGCTGGAAAAGAACCTCGGCGACCCGAAGGTGAAGGTCATCGAGGTCAGCGTGAACCCCGGCGTCTACGAGCGCGGTCACATCCCCGGCAGCGTGAATTTCTCCTGGCACACCGACCTGAACGACACCGTCCGCCGCGACATCGTGGGCAAGGAGCAGTTCCAGGCCCTGCTCTCCAAGGCCGGGGTGGAGAAGGACAGCACCATCGTCCTCTACGGCGACACCAACAACTGGTTCGCGGCCTGGGGCGCCTGGGTGTTCGACATCTACGGCGTTGACAATGTAAAGCTGCTGGACGGCGGTCGTAAGAAGTGGGAGGCGGAGAACCGCGCCCTGTCCAGCAAGCCGGCGGAGGTGAAGCCCAGCAACTACACCGTCTCCAAGGTGAACACCGGCCTGCGCGCCCGCCTGACCGACGTGGTCGCCGTTGCCGACGGCAAGAGCGACGCCAAGCTGGTGGACATCCGCTCCCCCGACGAATACCAGGGCAAGGTCTTCGCCCCGCAGGGCATCCAGGAGCTGTCGATCCGCGCAGGCCATATTCCGGGTGCGGCGAACGTTCCCTGGGGCAAGGCGGTGAACGAGGCCGACGGCACCTTCAAGTCGGTGGCGGAACTGAAGGCGCTCTACGCCTCGGTCGGCATCGACGGCTCCAAGCCGGTCATCACCTATTGCCGCATTGGCGAGCGGTCGAGCCACACCTGGTTCGCCCTGTCCAAGCTGCTGGGCTATCAGGTGAAGAACTACGACGGGTCCTGGACCGAATACGGCAACGCCGTGGGGGTCCCGGTGAACAACCCGGCCGGTACGGTCTGGGCGGCCAAGTGACGGGTGGCCATGGATGGATGGCCGACTGATACCCGTCGCATGACGATCCGGACCCGCAACGGGGAGCCCGCCTTGCGGGCTTCCCCGACGCTTCACGCAGCTCCCGCCCCGGCTTCCAGCGCCACCGCGCTGGCCGGGCGGGTTCTGCTTCCCCTGCTGCTGGCCGGTGCGGTCGTGGCGGCGGCCTATGCGCTGGCCGCGCAGCCCGGCGGCGGCCCGTCGATGGCCTTCGCGCTGACGCTGGGCGCGGCGTTCGGCGCGCTTCTGCAACGGACGCGCTTCTGCTTCCTCTGCCACGCCCGCGACTTCATCGACCGCCGCGACCCGCGCGGCCTGCTGGCGATTCTGCTCGCCCTGGCGGTGGGGACGGTCGGCTATCACGTCGTCTTCGGAGCCTGGGTGCCGAACCCGGTCGCCCCGCGCTTGCCGCCCGACGCCCACATCGGTCCGGTGAGCTGGGTTCTGGTGCTGGCCGGTCTGGCCTTCGGGCTGGGGATGGCGGTGTCGGGCTCCTGCATCAGCGCCCATCTCTACCGGCTGGGCGAGGGCTCGCCGGTCTCCCCCTTCGCTCTGGTCGGGGCGGCGGGCGGCTTCCTGCTCGGCTTCCTCACCTGGAACGACCTCTACCTGTCCACGATCATCACCGCCCCGGTGGTCTGGCTGCCCCATCATCTGGGCTATGGCGGGTCGCTGGCGGTGCAGATCCTGGCGCTTGGCGGCCTTGCGGCCCTGCTCTGGCGTTTCCGCGCGGCCTCCGCCTCCGAAGCGTCCGCCCGCGAGCCTCCGCACACCCTGCCGGACCTGCTGCGCTCCTGGTTCGACGGGCGCTGGCCCTATTGGATCGGCGGGCTGGGAGTCGGGCTGATCGGCTTCCTGGTGATCCTGCGGCTCAAGCCGCTGGGGGTCACCTCCGCCATCGGCAGCGCCGCCCGCCAATTGGGCAGCGAGGCCGGGCTGGTACCCCTGCGGCTGGAGGGACTGGACGGCTTCGCCGGCTGCGCCACCGTGCCAGGCGACAGCTGGCTGACGCCGAACGGGCTACTGGTCGCCGGTTTGGTCGCCGGAGGCTTCGCGGCGTCGCTGGCAGCCGGCCAATTCACCCCGCGCCGCCCGACGCTGAGGGACGCCGCACGCGGCCTCGGCGGTGGGCTTCTGCTCGGCTGGGGCAGCATGACCGGGCTGGGCTGCACGGTCGGCACGCTGCTGTCCGGCACCATGGCTGGCGCCCTGTCGGGCTGGGTGTTTGGCCTGACCGTCCTGGTCGGTGTGTGGGCCGGCTTGGCCCTGCCGCGGCGCTTTGTTCGCAGCTGACCGCAACCCCCCGCCTCGATTTTGCCGAATTTTTGCTGCACGGGCATCAAAGTCTGGAATAAACGATGAGCGGGGGGCGTTCATCCTGGCGTACCGGGTCCTGAATGGGGCTCGGCCCTGGGAGGCCGCGCCACCCGTTCCTACCTGAAGGAGTGCCATGATCCGCCACCCGGCGGTCCGTGGAGCCTTCGAGGCAACAATCGGGTGCGCGGTTGAGCACGTTCGGGGTCGAGCTGGAAGTCCACATTGCGTCGCTGCGCCGCTACGCGCGCGCGTTGCTGCGCAACCGTTCGGATGCCGAGGATCTGGTGCAGGAGGCGTTGACGCGTGCGGTGGCCCGCGCCGACACCTTCAAGGCGGGGACGAACCTGCGGGCGTGGCTTTTCACCATCCTGCACAACGTCCATGTCAATCAGGTCCGCTCCAAAGCGTCGCGGCCCGACGAGGTCGATGTGGACAGCGTCGAGTCGAAGCTGGTGACGCCGGCCCGGCAGGAGGAACGTGTGGAGTTGCGCGAGATGATGCGCGCGCTCGACGACCTGCCGGAGGAACAGCGCAAGGTGCTGCTCCTCGTCGCGCTGGAGGGCCTGAAATACGAAGAGGTCGCCGAGACGCTCGGCGTTCCGATCGGGACCGTCATGTCGCGCCTCTCGCGGGCGCGCGAGGCGGTCAGGGCGAAGCTGGCGAACGAGGGCTCGGTGGCCCTCAGGCGGGTGAAGTGATGAACGCGCATTGCGTAACGGACGACGAACTGCACGCCTACGTGGATGGGCAACTGGCTCCGGAACGCCGGCTCTTCGTGGAGCGATGGCTGGCGGACGACCCGGATGCCGCCCGCCGGGCGGAGGATTACCGCGCCCAGGCCGCGCTGCTGCACGAACTCTTCGACCCTGTGCTGCGCGAGCCGGCCAGCGGCCCGGTCGAGGAACTGACGGGCAAGCTGCGCGGGCGCATGCCCGGCAACGACAACGCCGCCCCCTGGCACGCCCGCTCCTGGGTGCGCATGGCTGCGGCGGTGATGCTGATCGTCGGCGGGGCCGGCGGCGGCTGGCTGGGCCGCGGCGCGGTGGACCAGTCGCCGGTCGTCCAGCAGCGCCAGACCCTCCAGACCTTCGCCGAGGAGGCCACCCAGGCCCACCGCTTCTACACCTCCGACGAGCGCTTCCAGGTCGAGCTCGGCGCCGACAACCAGGACGAGCTGAACAGCTGGCTGTCCAAGCGCGTCGGGCGCGACGTCTTCGGCCCGGACCTGGGCAAGGTCGGTCTGCGGCTGATCGGCGGGCGGTCGCTGCCCACCGAGCTGGGAGCCGGCGCCCAGTACATGTACGTGAACGAGGCCAACAAGCGCGTCACTCTGTTCGTCGGCGCCCCGCGTTCCGGCAACCCGGCGAAGTTCGGCTTCTCGCAGAACGGCGACGTGGCGACCATCTACTGGGTCGAAGGCCCGCTGGCCTACGCGCTGGCCGGGCGGATGTCCAAGGAGGACCTGCTGCGCGTCGCCGAGGCCGTCTACAACGACGTCAAGGCCGGTCCGCGCCGCCCCGAGCCGCAACAGCAGGACCAGCAGAACCCGCAGCCGCAGCAGGAGCAGCAGCCCCAGCAACAGCAGGACCAGCCGCCCGCCGGCGTCCAGCCGATCAGCGACACGCACAAGCCGAAGGACAGCTGAGGCAGGAAAGGGCGCGCTTTGCGAGGGGCGACCGCCGCCCCTCGCGCTTCCCGCAAAAGGGCGGTGTGGCTTCTGAAGTCAATGAGTTGAAATAGGCGTCCCTCTCTTCGTTTCCCGGTTTACTCCCACCCAGCCGCCGCCCCACAATGCGCCGGTGGTGGCGTGGGTCGTGAGGCATGCGGGACTGGTTCTTCATCGGCGACAGCCATGTGCAATCCTTCGAGATCGCCGCGACGATTCGCCTGCTCGACCGGCCGGCGCGCTGTCTGCTGGTTCCCGGGGCGACCTCGATCGGCCTGCGCAACCCGGAAAGCCAGACCCACGCGGTCACTCTCTTCAAGGACGCCTTGCTGCCCGCCGATCCGAACGCCATTCCGGTGATCCAGCTCGGCGAGGTCGATTGCGGCTTCGTCATCTGGTGGCGGGCGCAGAGGCACGGCGACTGCGTCGAGCGGCAGTTGGAGGAGTCGGTGGTCGCCTGCGCCACCTTCGTGGACGATCTGCTGGAGGGCGGCTATCCCACGCTGGTGCTGACTGGGGCGGTGCTGCCGACCATCCGGGACGGCGAAACCCGGGGCAAGGTCGCGCGCGCCCGGCACGAGGTCACCGCCACCCTGCGCCAGCGCACCGAACTGACCCACCGCTACAACGCCCGCCTGCGCGACGAGGCGGACGCGCGCAGGTTGCCCTTCGTTGACATCACCCCGCGCATCACCGACTCGGACACCGGGCTGGTCGCCGAGGCGTTCCGCAGCCCGAATCCCGGCGATCACCACCTCCACCCCATCCGCGCCGCCGGGGTCTGGGCGGAGGCTTTGAACGCGCTGGACCTGCCGCCATGATGACGCCCATCATGATTCGATCATCATCCCAGGAGGCCGCGTGACCGACGCGATGGAGTTTCTCCGCGCGGGCGCCGCCGCGCTCCAGCGGGGCGACCGAGCGGGGGCGGAGCGCCGGGTTGTCCGTGCGTTGGCGCTGGTCCCCGGCCACGGCGAAGCCTGGAACGTCCTGGGCGTGCTGGCCGTCTCCGCGGGCGATCCTGCGGGAGGCGAGGCGCGCTTCCGCCGGGCCGCCGTCTGCGCGCCGGAGAACCCCGCCTACGCGCGCAGCCAGGCGGAATGCCTGAAGCGCCAGGGGCGGGCGGACCGGGCGGCGGCCCTGCTGGCCGGCGCCGTGCGCCGCGGTGTGCTGTCGCCCGATCTTGCCTGCGACCTTGGCGACCTGCGGCTGGGCACGCGCGATATCGCCGCGGCGGCGGTGCTGTACCGGCTCGCTCTGGTCCTGGCCCCCGGCCACACCCGCAGCCAGAACAACATGGCGGAGGCGCTGGGCAAGGTGGAGCGGCCGGACGCGGCGGCCGACGCCTTTGTCCGGCTGGCGGTGCTGCGCGGCACGGCCGCCGCCTGGGGTGCGGCGGGTGCGGCGCTGCTGGCGGCGTGGCGGCAGGACGAGGCGCGCACTGCGCTGCGCCGGGCCGTCACGCTCGACCCGTCCACGGCCGAGCACTGGGCCAACCTGGGCTTCGCCGGGCTGGGACGGCACGCGGTCATCCTGGCCGAGGCCGCCTTCGACCGCGCATTGCGGCTGTCGCCGGGGATGGACACGGCGCGGGCGGGGCGAGGGGCGCTGCGGATGCTCGCCGGGCGCCTGCGCGACGGAGCGACGGATTACGAGGCGCGGCTGAGCCTGCCCACTTTCACGCCGCCGCGACCTTACAGCCGGCCTGTCTGGGACGGTCGGGTTCAGCCGGGCCGGACGCTGCTGATCCACGCCGACCGTGGTTATGGCGACGCCATCCAGTTCATCCGCTACGCCCCGCTGCTGCGAGCCCAGGGGATGCGCGTGGTCTTCCACGGGCCGAAAGGTTTGCTCGCCCTCTTCCGCGCGTCGGAACTGGTGGATGACCTGTCCGGTCTCGATGGACCGCCGCCAGCCCACGACGTCCAAATCCCCATCATGAGCCTGATCCACCGGATGGGCACCGATCTGGACAGCGTGCCCGCCGCCGTTCCCTATCTGCGGGCGCCCGACGCGGCGTCGCGGCGTTGGGCGGATCGGCTGGCCGGGCTGCGCGGGGTGAAAGTGGGGCTGGTCTGGCACGGCTCGGTCGCCTTTCCCTACCATCGCCAGCGCTCGCCGGGGCTTGAGGCGGTGCTGCCGCTGACCGGCGTCTCCGGCGTGACGACCATCCTGCTCCAGGTCGTCAACGGCCGTGCGGACCTTGAGCGCCACACCCCGCTCGGCCCGTTCCTCGACCTGGGGACGGAGCTTCGCGATTTCGCGGACACCGCCGCGGCGATCCAGGCGCTGGACATCGTGATCAGCCCCTGCACCGCCGTGGCCCACCTCGCCGGAGCGCTTGGGAAACCGGTGGCGGTGCTGCTCGACCAGGGGGCGGAGTGGCGCTGGATGTGCGGACGGGTGGATTCGCCCTGGTACCCGACGGCACGCCTCTACCGCCAGTCCGTGTTCGGCGACTGGACGGAGCCGGTGGAGCGGCTGCGCCGCGATTTGGCGGCGCTGAGTGGACCCTTGCAGGATCGACCATGAGCACATTGTGCGTGACCGGCGCCAACGCGCGCTACTTCATCACCACGCTGGCCTTCCTGGAGGGGCTGAGCGGGCGTTTTCCGCTGGAGCGGGTGCGCGTCTGCGATTTCGGTCTGACCGACGGGCAGCGCGCGTATCTGCGCGCCGCTGGCCTGCTGCTCGACCGCCCGAAAATCCTGCCGGCGGACGCGCATCCCTACCTGTGCAAGGGGCACCTGTCGGACTATTGCGCGGGTGAGGCGTGGGACAGCCTGCTGTGGCTGGACGCCGACATGATGGTGGGGGCCCTCGACCTCGCCGCGGCCGAGCGGCTGGCGGATGATCTCCGGCGTTCCGGCAAGGCGCTCGCCACCACCGACACGGTGGACCGCATGACCTTCGGCGGGATGATGGACGAACTGCACAGTGGCGGCCATTACGTCACGCCGGCGGAACGCCTGTTGCGGGACCGCGGGATCGACCCGGACTCGCCGTACCTGATGTCGGCGCTGATGCTGTGGGTGTCGCGCGGGTTGCTGGCGGAATGGGCGGTGACCTGCCGGGGCGTGCCGCAGCACGCGCTGTGGGAACAGAATGTGCTGAACGCGCTGGTTCTGCCCGATCCCGCCTGCGTGGAGGTGCTCGACGCGCGCCTGTGGCAGGTCTACGACGCGCCTCTGGCCGATGTGACGATGCCGGACCCCCGGGACCGCCATGGCTTCGTGCTCGACGGGCATCCGACGATGGTCGTCCACGCCACCTCCCGGAAGGGGCATCACCTGGACGCCGACCTCGCGCTGAACTTTGGGGAGCATGTGCTGAAGGGCTATCTGCGCACCTTCGCCAATCCGGCCCTTCAGCAGCAGCATTTGCGCCATCTGGCTGCCGCCGTCACCCGCAACCGCGCGGCATTGGCGGAGATCGGCGTCCTGCAGCCGCGATGAGGGAGCGGGAGGCCGGCCGCCCCCCCGCACCCAACTCCTTCGGTCACAATCCCATCGGTCACTCCGCCGCCATCGGCTGCGGGGCGGCGGGCTGGCGGAAGCCGTCGAGCAGGGTGGCCTCCTTCGCCTTGGCCGCCTCGACGTTGCGGGCCTTCACCGGGCCGTAGCCGCGCATTTCCTGCGGCAGGCGGGCGATCTCCACCGCCGTGGCGTGGTTGTCGCGGGTCAGGCCGTGCAGGATTTCGCCCATGATCGCCTCGTACTCCGCGATCAGGCGGCGCTCCATGCGGCGCTCGGCCAGCCAGCCGAACGGGTCGAGCGGGCTGCCGCGCAGGCGCTTGCCCTTGGCGAGCATGCGCAGGGCCTTCAGCATCCACGGGCCGAAACGCTTCTTCTTCGGCTCGCCACCGTCCTCGCCGCTCTCGCCCATCACCGGCGGGGCCATGTGGAAGACCAGCTTGTAGTCACCCTCGAACATCCGCCCGATCTGCTCGACGAAACCGGTGTCGGTGTAGAGCCGGGCCACCTCATACTCGTCCTTGTAGGCGAGCAGCTTGAAGTAGCCCTTGGCCACGGCCTCGGTCAGGGCGGTGGAGCCGGGAATCTTCTGGCCCTCGACGCGCCGCGTCCAGTCGACCAGCGCGTGGTAGCGGCTGGCGTAGGCCGCATCCTGATAGTCGGTCAGGAAGGCGGTGCGGCGGGCGATGGCCTCGTCCAGGCTGGCGGACGAGCGGCGCTGGTCGAGGATGAACAGGTCGTGGGCCGCGGCCTGCTCCTGCGGCGGGTTGGCGGCGGCCTCTACGGCGGCCAGATCGACGGCGGCGCGGCGGCCCCAGTTGAAGGCGTCGGTGTTCATTTTCACGGCCACGCCGTTCAGTTCGATGGCCTTGAGGATGGCTTCGGCGGTGATCGGGATCAGCCCCTTCTGCCACGCGTAGCCCATCAGGAAGGGGTTGGTGGCGATGCTGTCGCCCATCAGCGCGGTCGCCAGCTTGGTCGCGTCGAAGGCGTTCACCGCCCCCTCGCCGCAGGCCTTGCGGATGTCGGCCACCAGATCGTGGACCGGCACGGTGAAGTCCGGCTTCTTCAGGAAGTCCACGGTGATGGTGTCGTGGGTGTTGATGACCGCGCGGGTGTGGCCGTGCGCCATCTTCGACAGGGCGTCGCCCGCCCCGGCGACGATCAGGTCGCAGCCCACCACCGCGTCGGCCCCGCCCGCCGCGATGCGGACGGAATGGATGTCCTCCGGCGTGGCGGCGATGCGGATGTGGCTGGTCACAGCACCACCCTTCTGGGCGAGGCCGGTCATATCGAGCACGCCGACGCCCTTGCCCTCGATGTGGGCGGCCATGCCGAGCAGGGCGCCGATGGTCACCACGCCGGTGCCGCCGACGCCGGTGACGTAGATGCCCCAGGGCCGGTCGAGCGCGGGCAGGGTGGGGGTGCGCAGGTCGGACGGCTCGGCCCCGGCCTTGGCCGCGGCCGGTTTCGGCTTGCGGAGCTGCCCGCCCTCCACCGTCACGAAGCTGGGGCAGAAGCCCTTGGTGCAGGAATAGTCCTTGTTGCAGCTCGACTGGTCGATCTGGCGCTTGCGCCCGAACTCGGTCTCCAGCGGCACCACCGACACGCAGGAGGACTTGGCGGAACAGTCGCCGCAGCCCTCGCAGACCAGCTCGTTGATGATCACGCGCTTGGCCGGGTCGACCATCCGGCCGCGCTTGCGGCGGCGACGCTTCTCGGTGGCGCAGGTCTGGTCGTAGATCAGGACGCTGACGCCGGACACCTCGCGCATCTCCTTCTGCACGCGCTCCAAGTCGTCGCGGTGCTCGACGCTGGTGTATTGCGGCAGGCCGTCGCCGATGCCGTACTTCTCCGGCTCGTCGGAGGCGACGACGATGCGGCCCACGCCCTCGGCGCGGAGCTGGTTGGCGAGCGACTGGACGGTCAGCGTGCCGTCCACCGGCTGGCCGCCGGTCATCGCTACGGCGTCGTTGAACAGGATCTTGTAGGTGATGTTGGCCTTCGCCGCGATGGCCTGCCGGATGGCCAGGATGCCGGAGTGGTAGTAGGTGCCGTCGCCGAGGTTGGCGAAGATGTGCTTCTCCTCGGTGAAGGGGGCCTGGCCGACCCAGGGCACGCCCTCGCCGCCCATCTGGGTGAAGGTGTCGGTCTTGCGGTCGAGCCAGGTCGCCATGTAGTGGCAGCCGATGCCGCCCAGCGCCCGGCTGCCCTCCGGCACATGGGTGGAGGTGTTGTGCGGGCAGCCGGAGCAGAAGGTCGGCTTGCGGATGACGCGGGCCTGATGGGCCTTCTGCTTCTCCTGCGCATCCAGGAAAGCGACGCGGCGCTTCAGGTTCTCGTTGTCGACGAAGCGCTCCAGCCGACGCCCGATGACCACGGCGATCTGCGCGGGGGAGAGTTCGCCAGCGGAAGGGAGAATCCACTCGCCATGCTCGTCGAACTTGCCGACCACCTTCGGGCGGACGTCGGGATGCCAGTTGTAGAGCTGCTCCTTGAGCTGGTTCTCGATGACGGCGCGCTTCTCCTCGACCACGACGATCTCGTCGAGCCCCTCGGCGAAGTGACGCACGCCGTCGCGTTCCAGCGGCCAGGGCATGCCGACCTTGTAGACGGTCAGGCCCCAGTCGGCGGCCATCTCCTCGGTGATGCCCAGCTCGTCGAAGGCCTGCCGGACGTCCAGATAGCTCTTGCCGGTCGTGACGATGCCGAAGCGTGGACGGGGGGAGGACACCATCACCTTGTCCAGCCGGTTGGCACGCGCGAACGCCAGGGCGGCGTACAGCTTGTGCTTCATCAGCCGGTATTCCTGCTCCAGCGGCGGATCCGGCCAGCGAATGTTCAGGCCGCCCGGCGGCATCGGGAAGTCGGCGGGGACGATCGGGCTGACGCGATGCGGGTCGATGTACACCGACGCCGAGGTGTCCACCGTCTCGGCGATCGTCTTCATGGCGATCCAGCAGCCGGAATACCGGCTCATCGCCCAGCCGATCAGGCCGTAATCCAGGATCTCCTGCACGCCCGACGGGTTCAGCACGGGGATCATCGCGTGCATGAAGGCGTGTTCGGACTGGTGCGGGAAGGTGGAGGACTTGGCGTTGTGGTCGTCGCCGGTCAGCACCAGCACGCCGCCGTTGCGTGAGGTGCCGGCGGCGTTGGCGTGCTTGAACACGTCGCCCGACCGGTCCACGCCCGGACCCTTGCCGTACCACATGGAGTAGACGCCGTCGTACTTGGCGCCGGGGAACATGCCGACCTGCTGGCTGCCCCAGACAGCGGTGGCGCCCAGCTCCTCGTTGACGCCGGGCTGGAATTGGATGTGGTTCTTCTCCAGGAACTTGCGCGCGTTCCACAAATTCTGGTCGAAGCCGCCCAATGGAGACCCACGGTAACCCGAAATGAAACAGGCGGTGTTCAGCCCGGCGGCAAGATCGCGCTGGCGCTGCATCATCGGAAGGCGCACCAGCGCCTGGGTTCCCGTCAGGTACACGCGCCCTTGTTCAAGCGCGTACTTGTCGTCAAGGGTCACGGTTGCGAGAGCCATTGTTCCATCCCCTTTGTGGCGCCCTGAAAAGCGCTGTTCGGGGCGCGTTCGCCGCGCCGCTTGTTGTGTTTGTTCGACAAGCAAAAAGGTAACGAAGGCTGTCTTATTCGGCAACCGGCGCGGGGCCTCCTTCCGCAAAAAGCAAGGAACGGTCCGGCGCTCGCAGCGCTGTGAAACGGACGGGCGGGAATCGCCCTTCGGCGGGACATTCCCGCTCGCGTCCATGGGTGCGTCACCCTTGCCACCACCCTAACCCTCCCCCGCTAACGCAGTGGAGGGTTAGGGTGGTGGCCCTCTTACCCGATATGGGAAGTCTTCAGGCGGGTGGCAGGGGGGAATGCCCCGCTTCGCCCCCATGGTCCGACGCGCCGAAGGCGCCGTCCGGCCACAGATTGGGGCCGTTGCCGTCGCGTAGGCTGAGGCTGCGCACCATGGCGCGCAGGGCGCCGATCATCACCCGCAGGGCGGCGGAGGAGTCCGCTCCGCCGCCGATGCTGATGGTCCAACGCAGCGCGTCCATGTGGGCTTGCACCGCTTCCTGGAAGCTCTCTCCGTCATGCTCCACCCAGGTGACGCAGGTGGACAGCGACGCGACGATGGCGGTGGCCGCGGCGTTGCCGGCGGCGGCCAGCTGCAGGTCGGACACCGCGTGGCGCAGCCGCGTGCCCAGCGCGTCGGGGCAGGCCAGCGCCCTTTCCATCCGGTCGAGCGCCAGCACTAGGCGGACCATCTTCGGATCGGTCGAGCGCAGCGGACCCGTTCCCGTCGTGGACCTGTCTCTTATACACATCTGACGCTGCCGACGATTATACGC
>NZ_JAUQTX010000320.1:0-6368 GCF_059803775.1 Azospirillum sp. UFLA03-27
GAATCCAACGAGTCGAAGCGCGCCTGCGCCCTATCTCAGGCCCCCGAAACGCGCCTGCATCCTATAGAATTGGACAACTCCGGAGTCTCTTCGACACACCGATAGGTCACAGGCGCGTTTCGCCGCGTCCCGAGTCGCGGTGGTTACCGCGCCTGACACCTCCATATGCGCGTCTGCCTCCTGCCGATGCCGCGCCTGCAACCTTCGCAATTGCGCCTGGCACCTACCACGAGCGCGCCCGCCACCTGTCGATAGGAGACGGGCGCGCTTTGCTGAGTCTGAAGCATCCGGGGAATCCTGCCTGCAAGAACGCCGGCCGACGCCGGTTCCACGATCTCGCGGGAGCGCCGCATGACCACCACGACCGAGAGCAACAGCCGCTGGGGCAAGATCCCCGCCTGGTGGCTGGACCATCCCGACCTCGACGCGGATGGATTCGCCGTGCTTGCGGCTCTTGCCACTTTCGCCAACGAGAACGGCGTCTGCTGGCCGTCGCAGTCGACGCTGGCAGCAAAACTGAAACGGTCGCGCCCGACCATCAACCGCATCCTGCAGCGCCTTCACGACATGGGTCTGGTCACCATCGAGCACCGCCGCGGCCGCGACGGCTCACGGCTGTCCTGCCTGTACCGGCTGCGCGTCGCCCAGTGCGAGGAGACCTTCCCCCAAGCCGCTGGCGACCAAGCCCCATTGCGCCCTGTTCCGACCAGCGACAGGGATGACTCACTGACGAACGTCCCCTGTCCAGCACCGAGTCATGAACACCATCATCCTGAACAGAATCCGGACTCGCTCGCTTCGGGCGGGCGCGGACCGGTGTGTGAAGTGCCCGCGGATTGGATGCCCAACGCCGACGACCTCGCCTGGGCCGGGAACCGTTTCGGCTCGGTCGATCTCAGCCGGCATGTCGAAGGATTCGTCCTGCGCTGCCAAGCCCACGGCTACCGGTACCGCGACATCTCCGCCGCCTGGCGGGCGTGGCTTGGCCAGGACGTGGCGGCCGGCAAAGCGCCGACGGTGAAATCCGCCCCGTCCGGCGGGACGGCCGTCATGAACACCAGCCATGCCCGCCAGAGCGTCGCCGAACAGCGGGTCGACGCCTGGATGACCGTTGCCGCGAGGCTCAAGGGCGTCCAGCCCGTCCCCCGTCCCCGTTTCTGAGGAAATCGTCGATGTCCGTTGCCATGATGCCCCTGCCGGAACGGTCCCCTCTGCCCTTTGACCCGGCGATGCCGTCTGCCGAACGTTGCCGGCTTCTCGTTGCCGCTTTTCCGGGAGCGGTGCGCGAGCTTCTGGCCGCCGGTACCCTGGAACACCGTCCGCGCTTCGGCGAGAACGGGTTCGAGGGGCTTCAGGAAAACTGGTTACCGCCGGTGGCCCTTTCCGCCCGGCAAGTCGCCATGGCGCAGCGGGTGCTGGCAGACCTGCAGGATTCCATCCTTGCGCCGGCCGAGCCCGACCATCTTCTTGGCCGTGTGCTGGCCTTGCTGTCCCATTTCCCGGCCAAGGGACTGCCCCCCGACGTCGAGCGGCTGGTCGCCATGGACTGGGTCGAGGACCTGGGCGAGTTTCCGGCCTGGGCCATCGACGACGCGGCGCGCGCGTGGCGCCGGACGAGGAAGTGGAGGCCGAGCATCGCCGAGATGCGCGCGCTGTGCGAGGAGGCCTGCGCGAAGGAGCGCGTCGTGGCGCAACGGCTCCGGCAAATCGTCCAGGCGTTTCGGGCTTCCGATGCCGGAAACGGGCTGGCGGAGATCCGCCGGTTTCCATGAGCCGGTGCCAGGGTGTTGCACGGATGGGCGTGCTGGCATAGGCAGAGCCGCCGTTTGTGTTCAGGTTCCCTATTATGCTGCACAAGGCCAACGCCGCTCGTCGCCATCGCATTCCTCGGCCCAAACGCAAGGTGACGAACTGGGCCGAATATGATGCCGCGCCACGCCAACGTGGCAGCCTTACGGTATGGGTCAGCAACGAAGCCATTGAGGGCTGGAGGGCTGCGCCCCGGACCACTCCGGGCGGGCAGCCCAACCACTCGGACCTCACGATCACGACGGCGCTGATGCTGCGCGCCGTTTTCCATCCGGCGCTACGCCACACCGAAGGTCTCATCGGCTGTGTGGGCCGGGCGAGTGGCTGATCGAAAAGCATGGGACCAGGAAGCGGTGATCCTGGAGGAAACTGCACATCGGCATGGACGCGGCGATGTGGTCGGATCGTTGCGGCCACGCTGACCGGCCGCGAGGTGGATGACGCCGCCCAGGTCGGGCCCTTGCTCGACCAAATCACGGACCCGGTGGCCTCCTTCACTGGCGACGGCGCTTACGATCGACCGGCGGTCTACGCGACCGTGCACGAGCGGCATCCCCAAGCCGCGGTCGTGACGGCGCCTCGGGCTGACGCCGTTCTCAGCGACATGGCAGCAACTGCGCCCATTCAGCGCGACCGCCACATTCAGGCGATCGCCGTGACGGGCCGCATGGCTTGGCAGCGGGACAGCGCGTACAACCGAAGGGCTCGCGTGGAGGGCCAGATCGGGCGCTGGACGCAGGTCATCGGTGATGGACGGCGTTTCCATACCGTCAAGGCGCAGGTCACTGAGGTCGCCATCGCTGCCGAGGTCCTCAATCGCATGCGCGACCTTGGACGCCCGGAGGCCGTTCGTGTCGCCTGATCAATGGTGGGAATGGGGCGATCTCTTGCCCCTCTCGCCTCGATGCAACACGCTGACGGGCCTTCTCACCGTTGCGCCGAAGGCTGCGCTGTACGCTGCGGTTCGCGATGCGCGGGAATCGCAGGCATGGCAGTTTGCCCAGGAACTGGCCGGACAAGCCGCGAAGATGCTTCAAGCCGTTGCCCTGCGATATCGGCAGATAGGCGCCCGGTGCCCGCTTCGGTTCCCCAAGAGAAAAGGCGCGGTCCCGAAGGGCCGCGCCTGATCTGGTTGTCTTGCCCGAACGCTTTTACCAGCGTCCGGCGCGGGCCTGCGGTCTGCCCTGGCCGCCGTCGCGCTGCCACGGCCTCGCTCCGCCGCGAATGGCCGGGCGGCCCGCCGGCCGGCCGGTGCCGCCGGAGAAAGAACGTTGCGGCTCAATGCCGGGGATCGTATGGATCGCCAGCGTCGCCCCGGTGAAGCGTTCGATGCGGGACAGGGTCTCGCGGTCGGCGCGGGAGGCGAAGGACACCGCGATGCCAGAGGCACCGGCCCGGCCGGTGCGGCCGATGCGGTGGACATAATCCTCGGCCGAGCGCGGCAGGTCGAAGTTGATGACGTGGGTGATGTCGCGCACGTCGATGCCGCGGGCGGCCACGTCGGTCGCGACCAGCAGACGGACCTGGCCGGTGCGCAGCCGCTGGAGCGTGCGGTTGCGCTTGGACTGGTCCATGTCGCCGTGCAGGGCAGCGGCGGCATGGCCGGCGGTGCTCAACTCCTCCGCCAGTGCGTCGGCGTCGCGCTTGGTCGCGGCGAAGATAATCGCTTTGCCGACTTCATCCTGGCTGGCAAAGTGCATCAGCAACCGGCGCTTGTGGTCCATATCGTCGGTGTGGTGCAGGCGCTGTTCAACGTTGATCGCGGTCGCTTGGCTTTGGACGGCGACGCGTTCCGGGTTGCGCAGCAGCTTGCCGGCGAGTTGGCTCATGCGGCGGTCCAGCGTGGCCGTGAACAGCAGCGTCTGGCGGTCGGCCTTGCAGGCGTCGGCGATCCGCTCGACGTCATCAAGGAAGCCCATGTCCAGCATGCGATCCGCCTCATCGAGGATCAGCACCTCGACGGCGCTGAGGTCGATCCGCTGACGTTCGATGTGGTCGATCAGGCGGCCGGGAGTTGCCACCACGACGTGCACCGGGCGCGACAGCATGCGAAGCTGCTCGCCGTACGGCATGCCGCCGACCACATCGATGATGTTCATGCGCAGCGGCTTGGCGTATTTGCGCGCCGCTTGGGTGACCTGGCTGGCCAGTTCACGCGTCGGGGCAAGCACGAGGATGCGCGGAGCGGCGACGGCGGGAGGGGGCAGATCGGCCACGCGGGTCAGGGCCGGCAGCATGAAGGCCGCGGTCTTGCCGGTGCCGGTTTCGGCGGTGGCGAGAATGTCGCGGCCGGCCAACGCCGGTGGGATGGCCGCCGCCTGAACGGGCGTCGGCGTGGTATAGCCATGCTCACCCAGAACCTGGGCGATTTTGGAATGAATGCCGAGATCAGCAAACGTCTGTTCGGAAACGAAATTTTCGGACAAGGAGTGGGACCTTCCACAAGCATGACGGCGCAAAGCGGACCACACCCCCGGTTGGGGAACGGTCAAGCGCCGGCGATCTCGCCAGGAGGAGGTCGAAAGAGGGAGTTGCGACTTGCTGAGGAGCGCGGCAGGGTGCCACGCCAAGAAACCTACCGCGTCTCTCTCAAGAGACGTTTTAAGCCTCCAGCGATCAATATCAATAGAATAAGACATGACGCCGTAATATCAAGGTCATTCGGCAATCAGGAGCGAAACCAGACGCTTGTCAGCCATGCACAGGATTTTCCGCATAGGTGGTGGCGACTTGGAACCCGATGATCTCGGCTTTCCTCAACGTCTGTTTTTTTCATCTCCCGTCATCCGGTCCGGAGCCATTCGGCGTCTGGATCGGATGGCTTTGGCGGTGCCCCCCTGGACACCGCCTTCTGGACACTGCGGACCGTCAGCGAGCCCTTGCTTTTCGGGCTGCATAGCGGGCGTCGCGGGCAGCCTTCGCCTCCACGGCCATGGCCATTTGGCGCGCGGCCTGCTCGGCGGCTTCCTGGGCCTCCAGCGCCTCGCGGGCGTCCCGCTCGGCCTGTTCCGCTTGCAGGGCCTCCTGCTCGGCAGCCTTGCGGGCGTCGCGCGCCGCGTTGCGCTCGGCCTCGCGAGCCTCACGGGCGATGCGCACGGCCCGCCGGGCTTCTTCCCGCTCCGCGAAGGCCAGATCGTTCACAGTCGATTGCGCCTTGAACTTCTCGAGCAGGGCCTTTTTCGCGCCCGCAGCCGTGCTCAGACGCTCGGAAAGCCCTGCGTTTTTAAAGCCGTTCATGTTTTTCCGTTTCGTGAATCCGGCCGCGCCCCGGGGAAGGTCGTCAGGCAAATCTTTATCGGTCACGGTCGCCGAAGGCGGCGATGCTGCACCGGCTATGAGGGGGGGCGGCGTCGTTTCTGGATCCCGGTACAAAAAAAGGGCGGCCGGAGCCACCCTTCTTTCCCGAGCCGGCTGCACTCAGAGTGCGCGCAGGTTCTCGGCGGCAACCTTGCCACGGCGAGGGTCGCGAACCGCGTCGAAGGACAGCTTTTGGCCCTCTCCGAGGTTGCTGATCCCGGCGCGCTCGACGGCGGAGATGTGGACGAACACGTCATCCGTGCCGTCTTCCGGCTGGATGAAGCCGAAGCCCTTGGTCGAATTGAAAAACTTGACGGTTCCGATGGCCATGGGTCAGTTCCCTTCCTGGCGTTGCCCGCACAACATTGCGCAGGGCATCAATCTCACTTCGGGAAGAGACTCAAATCCTTGGACAGGATCGGAATAACAAAGCCCAGAGCAACCTCGACCAACCGAAAGTGGGGTGTGGCCTGATATCTTGCAAGCGAAAAATGCCGGTGGGCGGCCATGCGTAATTCGATTGCCGAACAATCGTCTCGATATGGGGCTCGTATTGGCGTTTTTCTCTAACGCCGAAAACCACTTGTCGCAGAGGGCCAGTGCGAACCACCGCCACCATATTCCGAAGACACGCAACGGAGTCGGTCAGGCGAAGTTGACGATGCCCTGATCGGTGCTGGAGCACCAGGACCGTCTGCATCCCGGCGCGGGCTGGGCGCATCAACCAGCGTGCACGGTTTGCAGTTGGACGCTTTCCTCAGATAAATATCTTTATATGTCAATAACTTATGAATTCACTCCGATCGGTCACTCCTCGCAGAATCGTCGAGTTTAATGTTTAAAACTTTCAAAGAAAGTTTTTAGGAGAAAGCGACACGGGTGATTGAGCGGCCGGCCGCGGCGCGCGGATCGTGCCCCGAGGCTTGGTGTCTGAGGGGGCGTAGGTGCTGTTCGGCGAGTTGAAGCCGCCGGTCTACTCCGCTGCAATCGGCAGCGGGTCAGCGGTGTGAGGGTGGCACAGCTCGGTCAGGCTTTCCATGGTCATGTAGCGCCGGCACACCGCCCACTCGTCGTGTTGCTCCAGCAGCAAGGCGCCAACCAGCCTGCGAACCGCCCCCTCGCCAGGGAAGATACCAACGACGTTGGTGCGCCGCTTGATCTCGCCATTCAGGCGTTCCAGAGGGTTCGTGCTGTGCAGCTTGGTGCGCAGATCCTTCGGGTAGGCCATGTAGGCCAGCACGTCGAACTCCGCCTCGTCCATC
>NZ_JAUQTX010000321.1:0-6323 GCF_059803775.1 Azospirillum sp. UFLA03-27
GTGCTGGGCGAGGACGGCCCGCTCGGCCAGACGGAGCAGGCCGTCCTCGCCCAGCATGGCGCCCTCGGCGTCCCGGGCTTCGCTCAGCCCGTCGGAATAGAGGAACAGGCTGTCGCCGCGCCGCAGCGGCACGCGCTGGTTCGTATAGGCCGAGTCCGGGAAGGCGCCGAGGAGCGGGCCGGAGGCGTCCAGCGGCTGGATGCCGAAGTTGGTCATCAGGAGGGGGCTGGGCGACGCGGCGGCGGCGTAGAGCAGCGTATCGTCGGCCCGGTCGATCACCCCGTAGAAGGCGGTGGCGAACTGGCCCAGCGGCAGGATCTCGCACAGCCGACCGTTCAATTGGCGCAACAGGCGGGCGGGATCGCGCAACTCCTCCGGCGGGGTGCGGGTCAGCAGCGTGTGCAGGCGGAAGGCGTTGATCGCCGCGGCGATGCCGTGGCCCGACAGGTCGGCGGCGAAGACCCCGACGCAGCTTTCATCGAACGCGAAGGCCGTCCAGAAATCGCCGCCGATCTCGTCCGACGCGCGGAAGACCGAATCCACCGCCAGCCCGTTCCGCTCGGCGAGGCCAGCCAGCTCCGCCGCCTCCGGGACCAGGGCGAGCTGCATGGCGCGGGCCTGCCGCAGGTCGCGCTCCACCCGCTCGTGGAAGGCGCGCAGCTCCTGCACCATCGACCGGCGCTCCAGGTGATAGCGCACGCGGGCGATGCATTCCCCGGGGTTGATCGGCTTGGCGATCAGGTCGGTCGCCCCGGCGCTGAAGCAGACCGTCCTCATCTGGTCGGAGTGCAGAGCGCTCTGCATCAGGATCGGCAGGTCGCGCCAGCGCGGGTCGCCGCGCAGGCTGCGGCAGACGCCGATCCCGTCCATCCGCGGCATGGCGGCGTCGAGCAGCAGCAGGTCGGGGGCGAAGCTCTCCAGCCGCTCCATCACCTCCTCCGCGGAGGAGGCGAAGGCGACCTGGGTGATGCCGGCCCATTGCAGGAAGCGGGTCAGCGTCCGGCGGTTGAAGGCGCTGTCGTCGGCGATCAGCACCCGGCAGCCGCCGAGCGGAATGCCCAGCTCCATCCCGTAGACCGACGCACCGGCGCCGGGGCGGGCGGGGCGCGGCGGAGCGGCGGCGTCCGTGCCGGGCGGCACCGTCATGGCGCGGGCGTGCCCCATCGCGTCCGTTCCCGCCGCGTCAGTCGGCGATGTTGAACATGGTGTGGAACTTGGCGATCGTGATCAGGCGCCGCACCTCGTCGCGGGCGCCGCGGATCGCGAAGTCCAGGTTGCGCCGCTGCGCGGTGTCGCGGGCGATGATGAACATGCCGAGGCCGGAGGAATCGACGAAGTCGAGCCGCGACAGGTCGAAGACCACCCGGTGCCCCGCCGGGCGCTCGAAGGTGGCGATCACGTTGCGGAAGGTGTCGTGGTCGGCAAAGGTCATGCGCCCGCTCAGCACGATCTCGGTGCTGGCCGGGGCCTCGCGGACGGAGAAATCCATGGCGGCGCTCATCTGTGGTTCACCCGTGGCCGAAGAGAGGCGCAATCCCCCGCCGGTCGGGCCAGTGGGTCTGGGTCCGGCGGGGATGCGGGCGCATTCTAGGTCGCAGGGAATTGCACTTTGATGACGCTGCCGTGTCGGCACCGGGTCATCGGGCGGGGATGGGCCAACTTTTACTGCAGAGCGGCCTCTTCCACCCTTGGATGCGACAGGCGTTCGGCGATCCCGCCGGCCAGCCATGCCGAATAGGCATCGCGGCCCTCCGGTCCGAGCATGCCGTTGCGGCAGAAGGCCGACGCCTTGGCCGGCTTGGAAAGCGCCGAGTCGGGGAAACGCCAGAGCGGCAGGTCGGCCTGCCCGCTCAGCCGGTCAAGCGCCGCCGGGCGGTAGCCGTTGCCCGCGCCGTACAGCTTTTCCTCCACCGCCGCCGGGCGGGGCGGAAGCAGCAGGGCGATTCCGACCCCGGCGGCGCGCGCCTGATCGGCGAAACGGCGCACCCGCTCGAAGGCGGGCGAGTCGTTGTTCATCCGGACAGCGTCGTCGCGGGTCTCGACCCAACGGTCGGCGGCGGCGGCGGTCCAGCCCTGCGGGCCGACGGCGTGGCACGGCTTGGCGTATTGCAGGGTGCTCTGGTCGGGCAGGTAGGAACGGCCGAGCATCGCCACCTCGGTCAGGTGGTAGCCGTAGCGGCGCAAGCCGG
Organism: Azospirillum sp. UFLA03-27; assembly: GCF_059803775.1. NCBI lineage: Bacteria > Pseudomonadati > Pseudomonadota > Alphaproteobacteria > Rhodospirillales > Azospirillaceae > Azospirillum > Azospirillum sp. UFLA03-27. The sequence goes on from NZ_JAUQTX010000321.1 coordinate 2,190, forward strand.
CGAAGTCGCTGCGCTCCGCGAACAGCAGGTCCACGTCCAGGAGGACCAAAGCCGGCTTGAGCTTCAGCACGTCCCCCAGCAGCGGTTCGAAGTCCTCGATCCGGGCGTGGTCGTGGACGATGCGCAGGAAATGCAGGCTTTCCACCCCGTGCTTCGCCGCCAGCGCGGCCATGCCGGGTTCATCCAGGGTGGCGTGGCGCAGCGCCGAATCACCCAGCGCCACCACCACGACGGGGGACAGGTCCCGCGCCGCCCGCTCCGCCGTCGCAGCGATGCGGTTGCTGTTGTACCAGGCGAAGGGCCGGTCATGGAGGCTGTAACCGGTCCAGAAGGCCCCCGCCGTCCCGGCCGCGAACAGGGCGGGGAACACCGCCAGAAGGGTGATCCACAAGCGCCGCGGCTTCGCTTGCGGCCCGCTCCTTTCCTTCCGGTGCTTTTGCGGTTCAACAGGCCCGGTCATGGTCCCTCTGCTCCTCCCAGCGGTGCGCCCAAGCGACGCGCCCAAGTGATGCGCGGTGTCCTATGACTCAAACGCTCCGGGAGGGAGCAGGGTCCCGTGTGCCGCCATGTTTTCCTATGACGAAGGGGGCATCCGTCCGGATCGTGCCGGAGTAGCCGGATACGGACGCTTTCGTGTAGTCTTGCGCGAAAGACGAGGCACGCATCGAGGCACAGGATGAGCACCGAAATCCGCACCTTCACGATCCCCGACGCGAGCGCGGACGAGGCCCAGGGGCACCTCTCCTCCTTCCTGCGCACGGTCGAGGTGCAGCGCATCGACACGGCCTACGCCGACGGCGGCTGGCGTGTTCTCGTCCTTTACAAGGATCTGAAGCGCAAGGAGGAATCCCTCCAGATCGAAGCCGCGATCAACGCCGCCCTCAACGGTTGGCGGGATCGCGCGGCCGCCCGTGAAGGGCTGTCGCGCGACGCTATCCTGTCGGACGAGCTGGTGCCGGAAATCGCCCGTTTCGCCCCTACGACGGAGCGCGAACTGTCCATCATCGTCGGCGCCCGCGACCTTGGCGTGGGCCACTTCGGCGGCGAGATCGTGCAGGTCGTCCGCGCGACCCTGGACGAACTGATCGACTGACATCTCCACTCTCCGGAACGGTATAGGCCGAAGAGCCAGGCATCCCTGGCCGCTGTGCCGAAAGAGAAGCCGGACCCGCCGTAAGCCCGATTCCAGACGCTTCCACGCTGTGCCAGCATACCCTCGTAATTTGTGGCAATGCAGCATGGCGAGGCCATGGACGGGACTTCCGGATCGAGAGGCGCCGTTCCCGATTACCGCGCCATGGCGCGGGAGTTGGAAGCGTTCAGCCGTCAGGCGGCGGAGCGCGCGGCGGCCACCGGCGACGGCAGGATGGACGCTCTGGCACAACGGCTGGAACGCCACGCCGAACAGATCCGGCACGATCTGGCCGAAGCCCCGACGCGCCGTTTCGGCTGGCGCCTAGGCCTTCTCCACCTTCAGCAGAGTGCCCTCGGCACCGACGATGCGGACGCGGGTTCCGGCGGGGAGGTCGGGTCCCTCGACGGTCCAGAGCCCGTCGCCGATGTTCGCCCGGCCCCGCCCGTTGACGATGGGGCCGTCCAGCGTGTGCAGCGTCCCGATGTATTGCGCCGTCCGGCGGTTCAGATGCGGCGTGTGCGTCGTATGCGCTGACCCGCGGGACAGGAAGCGGGTTCCCACCAGCGCGGCGATGGCGAGCAGGGCGAACAGCAGTCCCTGATGCTCCCACGGCAGCGACGGCCAGACCAGAAGCACAAAGCCGACCAGAGCGGCGGCCCCGCCCAGCCAGAGAAAGGCCGCCCCTGGCGCCACTGTTTCCAGCGCGCCCAGCAGCACGGCCAGAACCCACCAGTGCCAGAATTCGATCATTGCGGGTCCGCCTTCGGGGTTTCGCCCAATCTTACGACTCCGGCGGCATCGGCGCATCGCGCCTGTTCGGCTCGTCCTGATTCCGGTCGTCGCGATTCCGTTCATCGCGATTCCAGGGGCTGCGCGGTGCCAGCGGCGGGGCGGCGGCCGTTCCGGAAGGCGCCGGTTGGTTCGGCGGGCGGTTCGGGAAGGCTTCGCGGGCGATTTCCGCAATGCCGCCGATGGCGCCGATCACGTTGGCGGCCTCCAGCGGCATGAACAGCACTTTCTGGTTCGGGGCGGCGGCCACCGCCGTCAGAGCATCGACATAGCGCTGGGCGACGAAATAGTTGATGGCCTGGGCGCTGCCCCCGGCGATGGCGTCGGAGACCAGCCGGGTGGCCTCGGCCTCCGCCTGGGCGGAGCGCTCGCGCGCCTCGGCGTCGCGGAAGGCGGCCTCGCGCCGGCCCTCGGCCTGGAGGATGGCGGCCTGCTTGGCGCCCTCCGCCCGCAGGATGGCCGCCTGGCGCTGGCCCTCCGCTTCCAGGATGGAGGCGCGGCGGTCGCGCTCCGCCTTCATCTGGCGGGCCATGCTGTCCACGAGGTCGCGCGGCGGCTGGATGTCGCGGATCTCGATGCGCGTCACCTTGACGCCCCAGGGGCTGGTCGCCTCGTCCACCACGCCGAGCAGGCGGGCGTTGATCTGGTCGCGCTGGGACAGCAGTTCGTCGAGGTCCATCGAGCCCATGACCGTGCGGGTGTTGGTCATGGTCAGGTTCAGGATCGCCAGCTCCAGGTTGTTGACCTCGTAGGAAGCCTTGGCGGCGTCGATCACCTGGAAGAAGACCACGCCGTCCGCCGTGACCATGGCGTTGTCGCGGGTGATGACCTCCTGCGAGGGCACGTCGAGCACCGTCTCCATCATGCTCTGCTTGCGCCCGATGCGGTCGATCAGCGGGAGAATCAGATGCAGGCCGGGCTGGAGCGTGCGGGTGTAGCGGCCGAACCGCTCCACCGTCCATTCCTGACCCTGCGCCACGGTTCGCACCCCCAGCAGAACCAGCGCCAGCGCGAAGATCAGGAGCGCGATGACGAAGAGCGTCAGGCCGCTGAGCACCATCACCCCACCTCCCATCCGGTCGTTTCCTCCCTCGGACCATGCCACGGCGGGGCCGCCCCGGCCAGAGCTACGGCGGCCGGAGCGTCAGCCCAGCAGGGCGCCGATTGGCTTCAGCGGCTCGTGCGCGTCGAACAGGATCTTCAGGATCGCCAGGATCGGCACCGCCAGCAGCGCGCCGGGAATGCCCCACATCCAGCCCCAGAACAGGATGGACACGAACACCGCGATGGGATTGAGCGCCAGCCGCCGACCGACGATCATCGGGGTCAGGAAGTTGCCCTCCATCATGGTCAGCGCCACGAAGGTCAGCGGCGGCCCGAAGATGTTCAGGCTCCCGTCGAAGCTGAGCGCCGACACCAGGAACAGAACCGCCGTCATCACCGCCGGCCCGATGAAGGGGACGTAGTTGATGAGTCCGGCGAGCGTTCCCCACAGCGCCGCGTTGGGCACCCCCCACAGCCACATCGCCAGAGTCGTCGCGAGTCCGAGCCCGATGTTGATGACCGTGATGGTCGCCAGATAGGCGGCGATGTTCTGCTGCACCGTGGCGGCGACCATGGCGTAATGCACGCGGTCGTCCACGTCGCGCATCGTGCCGATCAGCGCCTCCAGGCTTTGCCGCCCGCGGGCCAGGAAGAAATAGAGCAGCACCTGGAGGATCACCACGTTGGCGATCACCGCCTCCGCCTGATGCAGCACCTGCTCGGCCAGCGACGGGCCGCGCACCACCACCTCCCGTGCCGCACCGTTGCGGTCGGAGGCCATCTGTTCGATCTGGCGGGAGGCCTCGCGGGCGCGGTCGATCCCTTCGCGGATGTCGCCCAGCTTGAACTCCAACTCGTGGACCACGCGGGGCATCCGGTTGACCCATTCGGTGGCCGGGGTCGCCAGCGTGAAGATGGCCCCCAGCCCGGCGCCGAACACCACGATCACCACCACCGCCGCGCCCAGCGCCTCCGGCAGGCCGAGCCGGTAGAGGCCGCGCACGCAGGGGCGCAGCAGAAGGCTGAGGATCAGCGCCAGCATGATCGGCAGCAGCACGTCGCGCCCGAAATACAGCGTGAACAGCAGCGCGATGACGAACAGCCCCACCACCGCCACCCGCACAGCTGTCTCTTATACACATCTGACGCTGCCGACGATTATACGC
>NZ_JAUQTX010000322.1:0-6353 GCF_059803775.1 Azospirillum sp. UFLA03-27
CGCTGCACCTTCAGCACGATGTCGGCGTCGGCCAGCGCCGACGCGGCGTCCGGCGCGATCTCCGCGCCGGCGTCCTGGTACACCCGGTCCGGCAGGTTCGAGCCCAGACCGGCCCCGGTCTCCACGACCACTTCCAGGCTGAGGGCTTTGAGTTTCTTGACCGTCTCCGGAGAAGCCGCGACGCGATTCTCGCCCGCGCGCCGCTCCCTGGGTATGGCGATTTTCATGGTTCTTTATCTCCCCTGCCGCAAGTGGCCGATTTGCGTGCAATCGGCCTAGACCGTCGGCATCAATGCCGGATTTATGTGACTTTGTGAAGCTCAAGAGCGTCGATGGTATTACCAGCGGTGATGGGTGCGGCGCAACAGCCCGAAGAGGCTTGGCACGCCCGCGTGCAACGGAAAGTGCAAGGTCGCCGCTTTCGCACGCTCCCGCCATCGGTCTTTCGCATCAGGCGTCCTCCGAGGCGGCGGTCGTCGCCACGGACGCATCCCACTATCCGGGCACACCCGGCCGAGGCGTTGCTGCGGTTTGCCGCGCCCTGTGGCATCCGCGCCGACAACGCCGGGAGTCGCTTGCCATCGACGGCGACCGCCGATATCGTCCGCGCCGGATTCCCCGGAAGCACCCAATTTGAGGTTACCCTTATCATGTCCGACGTCGGCGGCATTGCGGCGGATCGCCTGAAATCCTTCGTGGAGCGCATCGAGCGCCTGGAAGAAGAGAAGCGCGGCCTGCAGGAGGACATCAAGGAGGTCTACTCCGAGGCCAAGGGCACCGGTTTCGACACCAAGATCATCCGCCAGATCATCCGGCTGCGCAAAATGGACAAGGCCGATCGCCAGGAGCAGGAAGCCATCCTGGAACTCTACAAGGAAGCGCTGGGGATGGTGGAGTAACCACCCCCGCCCCCTTTCCTCACGCCGCCGCGTCCGCGAGGGCGCCGGCGGCCAGCCGGTCCATCACGTTGCCCAGCAGGGCGAGACCGGCCCCACCGTCGAGCGACAGGATCGACTCGGGGTGGAACTGCACGGCGGCGAGCGGAAGCCGCCGGTGCTCGACCGCCATCACCAGACCGTCGGTGGTTTCCGCGGTCACCGTGAGGTCCGCCGGCAGCCGGTCGCGCCGCGCCACCAGCGAGTGGTAGCGCCCGACCGTCAGCCGCTCCGGAAGGCCGGCGAACAGCGCACCGCCCAGCACCCGGACCTCCGTCGCCTTGCCGTGGACCGGCTCCGGCAAAACGTCCAGAGCACCGCCGAAGCGCTCCACCATCCCCTGCAAGCCCAGGCAGACTCCGAACACCGGCAGACCGAGCGCCAGCGCCGCGTCGATGGTGCCGGCCACGTCGAAATCCGCCGGGCGCCCCGGACCAGGGGACAGCACGACCAGATCCGGCCTCCGCTCCGCCAGCGCCGCCCGCGCGTGGTTGTGACGCAGCGTCGTCACCGATGCGCCGGTCTGGCGCAGATAGTCGGCCAGCGTGTGGACGAAGCTGTCATCGTGATCCACCAGCAGCACCCGCCGGCCCCGCCCGCTGCGGGGAGCCGCTGGAAGAGCGGGCACCGCACCCGTCGTCGTCCCGCGGATGGCGTCGCGGAAGGCGGCGGCCTTCAGGCGGCACTCCGCGTCCTCCGCGTCCGGGTCGCTGTCGGACAGCAAGGTCGCCCCAGCCCGCACATAGGCGACGCCCTCGGCCATGCGGATGGTGCGCAGGGTCAGGCCGGTGTCCATCCCGCCGTCGAAGCCCAGCCGGCCGAAGGCCCCGCCATACCAGCGCCGCGGCGATTGCTCCGTGTCCTCCAGGAACTGCATGGCCCAGCGCTTGGGCGCCCCGGTCACCGTCACCGCCCAGGTGTGGGTGAGGAAGGCGTCCAGCGCGTCCAGGCCGGGCCGCAGCCGCCCCTCCACATGGTCCACCGTGTGGATCAGGCGGGAGTACAGCTCGATCATCCGCCGCCCGATCACCCGGACGGACCCCGGCTCGCACACCCGCGCCTTGTCGTTGCGGTCCACGTCGGTGCACATGGTCAGTTCCGCCGCGTCCTTGGCCGAGGTCAGCAGGCGGAGGATCTGGGAGGAGTCGCCCAACGCGTCGGCCCCGCGCGCCACGGTGCCGGAGATCGGGCAGGTCTCCACACGCCCGCCGGCCACCCGCACATACATCTCCGGACTGGCGGCGACGAGGAACTCGCCCCGCCCGAGATTGACAAAGGCCTCGTAGGGCGCCGGATTGGCGGCGCGCAGCCGGCGGAACACCGCCGAGGGCGCGTCGGCGCAGGGCTCGGCGAAGGTCTGGCCGGGCACCACCTCGAACAGGTCGCCGCGGCGGAAGGCGGCCTTGGCGGTCTCGACGACGCGCTGATACGCGCCGGGCGCGTGGTCGCAGCCGGCCTCGGTGTTGGTGTCCGGGCGGTACGGGTGGTCGCGCCCAGCGCGCTCCAGCCCTTCCGTACTCCCCGCCGCCGTGGCGAACTCATACTCGACGAGCCGCGCGAGTCCTGCGATGGGGTCCAGAGCGACGAGCCGGTCCGGCAGGTAGAGCACCAGATCGCGCTGGTCGTCGGGCCGCTCCAGCCGCAGGCGGATCGGCTCGAACTGGAAGGCGAGGTCGTAGGCGAAGGCCCCGTAGAGCCCGAGCAGCGGGTCGTCAGGGGCGGCGAACAGTTTCAGCACCGCGCGCAGGATCGAGAAGACGGAGGGCTGGCGGCTGCGCTCCTCCTCCGGGAAGGGATGCTGGGGCTTGCGGACCAGGGCGGTGACCCGCGACGGCGCCTCCTCCAGCCCGGCCAGCGCCTCCAGGCCGCGCAGGGCCTCGGCGATGGCCGGCAGCAGCACCCGGCCCCGCGCGTTCAGTGCGTCGAGACGCAGCGTCCGCCCGCGCGCCGTGACGGCCAGCGGCGGATCGGCGAAGCCCAGCGCGTGGCGGCGGTAGCGGCCCGGCGCCTCCACACCGCTGGACAACAGCAGGCCGCGGCGGCGGTCCAGCGCGTCGATCACCGGATCGAGGGCGTTCCGCGGGTCGAGTGTCGTGGCCCGCCGGGTCACGGTCACGCCACCGCGCGTCCGGAAACGCAGCGGTTTGAGGAGGTTGGGCGAAGCGAGGAGATCGGCGGGATACATGGCGGGGACTCCGATGGTCGATCCGTGGATGGACGGACACCCGGAGTTCCCTTGCTCGACACCTGTGATTCCCTGGTCAGGAAAAAGGCCGCCCGGAAGCTCCGGGCGGCCTTTCGATGGTGTGCGCGCTCACGCGCGTCGGCTGGCCGGCCCGGTTAGACGGGCCACCACCAACGACACGACAGGGAGGGCGCAGCGAAAATCATGACACCGAGTTCGCCACAGGGATGCGGGCCTGTCAAGCCCCCTTGCCCAGCCCGGTCGGGTCGGCGGGCGCATACCACGCGCGCCGTTCCCCCACCGCCTGCCGCAGCGCCGTCACCGCGGCGGACAGCACCGTGGCGGCGATGACCGCGGCGACCAGATGATCCGGCCAGCCCTGCCCCATCGTCCAGGCGCCCGCCGCCGCCATCATCACCGCGGCGTTGGTCAGCACGCCGTTGCGGGCGCACAGCCAGACCGCGCGCAGCGTCAATCCGCCGCGCCGTCCGGCGAACAGCAGGACCGCCACCGACAGGGTCGCCCCCATCCCGAGAAGTGCGACGAGGCTCATCACCGGCGCGTCGGGAACCGTGCCGGCATAGGCGCTCCACGCCGTGGCGGCCACCACCCCCAGCCCGAGGACGGTCAGCGTCAGCCCTCTCGCCAGCGTGGCCCAGCCGCGGGACTCCAGCCCCCGCCCCATCATCCACAGGCCGACGCCATGGGTCAGCGCGGCCGCCAGGAAATCCAGCGCGCTCGCCCGCAGGGCCATGGACTGCGTCTCCAGCCCCGCGGCCAGGGCGACGGCGGCCATCAGCCCGTTGACGATCAGCGCCATGCGCAGGGTGCGACGGTAGTCGGCCTGCCGTCCGCTGTTTGAACGACCACCGCTCCCACAGGAGCCTCCACAGCAATTGCCCGCCATCCCGTCACCCTCCGCCCGCTCCACGCGCTCCGTTCCTCATGGAAAGCTAATGTACCCACTCCGGCCCGTCCATAGGGCAGGCCGTCATTCCGCCCATTCCGGGTCGCTGGTGAAAACGATGGTGAGCCAGCGGTCCGGACCTTCGCCGCCGAGGGCCGCACCGACCTCGTCGCGGATCCTGTCCCACTCCTCCAGCCTGCGCGGCGGCCAGCCGATCGGGGCGATGAAGAACAGCTCGATCTGCCGCCCCCGGCCCACCCGCGCGACATAGGCGCGGTAGGAGGCGAAGCCATGGCGCCGCACGGTGTCCGACGCGACGGCATCGACGTGCCGCTTGAGGTCGGCGGGTGTGACCAGCAGGACATCGGCCAGCGCCTGCCGCATCGTGCCGACTGGGATCGGAATGACCACCAGACAGACCAGGGCCAGCACCGCCGGGTCGATGTAGGGCGACATCCACTGAAGCCGGGTGCCCTCGATCAGGTATCCGAAGACGAAGGCGACGAGCAGCGCCGCGGTGAGCGCCGCTGCCATGACCCAGGACTTCGCGTCGAGCGCCAAAAAGTCGGAATGGACCGTCCGGTTCGCCCGCGTCGCGAAGACCGCCATGCCGGCGGCCACGAGAAGGGTCACCGCCGCGTAGACGATCGCATGGTCGAAGGCCAGATCGCGGCCCCCCGTCATCAGGCTGCCCACGGCGTTGATGAGCGCGTAGATCGCCGCTCCCATCAGCAGCGTGGCATTCAGCCCGAGGACCATGGGTTCGAGGTGCCAGAATCCCATGGTGAAACGCTCGGCCAGCTTGCCCCGGCGCGGGCCGACACTGGTCGAGGCGGCGATCAGGTTCGACACCAACAGCGTCACCATCGTCATGCTGGCGTCCACCAGCGAATAGATACCGTCGAAGACGATGGCGAAGGAACCCGACAGCAGGCCGAACAGGATGCCGGCCCCCGCCAGCAGCACCGTGACGGCGATGGACAGGCGAAGAACCTTCTGCTCGGTGGTCATGCGCGCTCTCCCTTTTCCCCCGCAACTCAGCGGTTGCCATGCATTCATGCATAGCGGCCCCATCGAGGCGGCAAAACCGATTTTCCAATCCGGACCGCCAAGCCCTTGCCGGAACCGCCGGCCGCTCCAGGCTCATTCCGAATCGGACCCCGCCGATTCGCCAACCCCAAAGAGGGAGGGTGGACATGACCGTCGTTTCCGAGGTTTTGAACCGCAAAGGCCATAACGTCGCATCGATCCTGCCGTCCGAGTCCATCCGGACCGCCGCCCGCACGCTGACCGACCGGCGCATCGGCGCCCTGGTGGTGTGCGACCGCCGGGGCCGGCTGGCCGGCATCCTGTCGGAGCGCGACATCGTCCGCGCCGTGGCGATGCATGGCGCCGACGCGCTGGATATGCCGGTGGAGGATCTGATGACCCGTCAGGTCAAGACCTGCCGGCCGGAGGACACGATCAAGGACCTGATGCAGATGATGACCCTGCGCCGCCACCGCCATGTGCCGGTCTGCAACGAGGCGGGCGATCTCGCCGGCGTGATCTCCATCGGTGATGCCGTGAAGGCCCGGTTGGACGAGCAGGCCCACGAGGTGGCCGTCCTGAAGGATCTCGCGCTGGTCCGCTAGAGGCACCCCGGACCTTGATCAAGTTCCCGGACGGGGGAGCCGAAGACCAAGCGCACTCCATGAGGCGAAAAGGCTCCCCCGGTCGTGCGCCGATTGGCGCTAACACGTCTCCGTGTCCTGAAATCCCAGGGCGGCGTTCGGATATTCGGTAACGCTCCGTTCCCGAACCTTCGGACCCGACATGCCCCGCCGCTACCCGACCCATCTGAAAATCCTGGTCGTCGAGAACAACCCGCTGCTGCTGCGGGCGCTGCGGGACATGCTGGAGCATTGGGGGGTCGGCCAGGTCGCCCCCGCCGCCAACGGGCAGGAGGCGATGGAACTGCTGCGCCGGGAACCCTACGATCTGATGGTCACCGACTGGGTGATGGAGCCGGTGGGTGGCGGCCAACTCGTCCGCTGGGTGCGCGGCGCGGCCAGCTGCCTCAGCCCCGATCTGCCGATCATCGTGCTGACCGCCAACGCCGACGTCGCCACCGTGCGCGCTGCTTGGGACGCCGGGGCGGACACCGTGCTCGCCAAGCCGGCCTCCGCCGCCACCATCGCCCGGCGGATCGAAACCGTGCTGAACAACCCACGCCGGGGCGGTCGCTCCCAAGCCGAGGCGGCCACGGCAAAGCCGACGAACAACAACGCGCCGCCGCATTCCCGCCCAGCGCCGGCCCGCCCGGCGATCTCTGCCGGTCCCACCC
>NZ_JAUQTX010000323.1:0-6297 GCF_059803775.1 Azospirillum sp. UFLA03-27
CAAACTCACCTCACCCCTTAGGTGACTTACGCATATATTTACTATAACTTGTCGCAGCGTGGCGCTGAGTTTATCAATCTCTATTGATGTGTAAATATCTTGATTGTTCTCATGAATTATTTCTGATGCAGTTTGCATTTCATGAATGGCCCTTCGGGAGAAGAGTATCTGCCTGCCATCATTTGCTGTTGAGAAATCGAGGGAAATTTCTTCCGGATTTACATTACCGTTATTAATTCGGCAAATATCATTGACGATTTCTCGCAGAATATCACTTAATTTCACTTCTGTCTCCAAGTATTTATTCAGAACTGCCGTTCGAAGCGGCTGGCTTAATAGGTTGATTTCCGGTTTCACCCGCTCCACTCCAGCAGCTGCTGTGTCGCTTTGAGCATCAGCCGCTTGGCGGCCACCGCCTCCAGGACCGGTTTCAAGCCGACCAAGCCATCAAGTACCGCATCCACCGGCAGTGACGCCGCCGCCTCGCGGCCGAACCGGCGCGCCAGGACATCGCCGCCCCGGAGATATGCCCGCTCCCACCAGTCCGTAATCCGGTCGCCGCACCGGTCCAGCAGATCGGCCGAGACGAGACGGTCCGCCTTCCAGTGCCGGTTCACGCGGGCGTCGGCAGGCATCAGGTTCCACAGGTCGGCGTTGGGCCATGCGGAGAACGGCAGGCAGTGGTCGATGTCCAGGCCTTCCTGCCGCAGTTTCCGGCCTGTCCACACGCAGAAGACCGGCTGCCCGGCATCGAACATGGCGGCGGTCAGGCGCCGGACCTCGGCTGTGCCGCGCTGGGGATCGAGCCAAGCGAGAGCCTCGGCGATATGCCCTTCAGGGACGGAACGGCCTTGCCGGGCAAGGTACTGCTGCATCAGCCGCGTCCACTCCATGGTGAGCGCGGGCTCGATCCAGGTGTTCAGTCGGGTCAAGGCATGCCAGACGTTCAACGGAATCCGGAAATCGCCTACTGACCACAGATAGGCTGCGTCCAGCACAAGCCGTTCACCGATGCGCGGGCCGCGCCGGGTCACGGCATCGAACACCTGCCGGTCGCTGCCCGGGTACGTGATGTAGTGCGCGGGCATGTCGGTAATCGTGCGCGCGGCATCCCGAACGGCCGCGGCCACCGCGTGGCCCCTGTCCCCCAGGAACTCGGCGCCGACCCGGAGCTCCGGCGGCGCGGTGCCAGCGAGCCGTCGGAAGGGTTCCTTGACGAAGCCCAGCCCAGCCCCGTTCCGGCTGGTCGGCGTCTGCGGCAAATCAGCCGCGACCAGCGGCAGGAACATCCTGATCCAATAGAGGGCGATCAGCCCGAGCGGGAGAACCACGCCATCATCGCCGTCGGCCATGGCGAGGCCAGGAGAGGCATCTGCCGCCCGCGCGACCACGCGCAGTAGAGCCAGCTTGTAGCTGCTGGATTTCGCGTCGTTGAGGACGATGTGCCGGATCAGCGGCAACGCGCCGGTGCCATCGTCCGCCAACTGGACAACGACGGTTTCCCAGCTGACGTCCGACCGGCCGAGGCGGTCTGGCGTCTTGATGACCCGGCTGACCATGGCGCCATGCTCGGCTGCGAGGCGCTCGATCTCGGCGCGGCTTACGGGAAGCATCGGCCGTTCCGGATCGCTCGGCCCATGCCGCATGCTGACGATCATCCGGCCACCCGGCTTCAGCAGCGTCACCAGCTTCCGGAAAGCACGCCGCCGGTCAGCTGGGGACACATGCATCCAGACGGCAGCCAGCAGGATTAGGTCGAACACCATGCCGGTGCGGTGGACCCGCTCCAGTCCCGGAAGCCGGTCATCCAACCATCGGATTCCGGTTGCCGTGTGCCTGCGGGCGGCCGCCTCGCGCATTCCAGCCGCCGGTTCGACGGCGACAACGGAATGGCCGCGGCCCGCCAGCCAAGCCGCGTCGCGGCCGGACCCTGCACCGACATCCAGCACCGCTGACGGCTGGTACGGAATCAGGTCGAGGACGTCGGCGTAGAGCTCCTCGAAGGCGACGGTCTCGTACTGGGCGACGAACTCCTGGGCGCGCCGTGAGTATGCCGCCACGGTGTCCCCGTCCGGCGTCGTATCGAGATGCTCCGGTGCTGTCGGATGAAGATCGGTCATGACCAAACACTGCCGTGCTGGCAGGGAAGATAGGAGCCGCCTCGACACCATTGCCGAGAGGCGGGACCATCCAGCTCGCCTCGGCCGGCGGAAAGCAGTTGCCGAATCATGCCGCCTTAGCCCGCGCCGAAGACATCCTCAAGCGGAGCCCCCGCCATAGGCGCATCGCCGATCTCACCTTGATGAAGAGGCCGATCAGGAACGACATCGCGCCGAGGATGGCGGCGATCAGGGCCAATATCAGCTTCGCGGTGATCTTTACGATATGGGCCATCGCCGAAAACACGCGCTTCCCGGCAAGGCGGAATGCGCCGCTTATCGGCTTTCCCAGGGCGTTTGCCGCCCGCTCTGCATCTTGCAGTTCCTTGACGTTGTCGACATGGCGCAAGATGACAAGCGTCCTGGAAGGCGATGTCACCTTGCTGACCCGGGCCACCGACGCAAGTACGCTCTGCACCTCCCTCGTGTCGACACGGGCGGCGTGGCTGCGGGCGGCTCTCGCCAGATCGTCGACCCGGTACCAAGGGATCCCAGCCACCGATTGCCGAAACCCAGAGGTGTTGACCGCGCGGGCGACGATCCAGGAAAGCTCATCTTGGAACCGGACGGTCAGCTTGCCAGTCTTTTTTGCCAGCTTGGCCAGGGAGATGCCCGTCTTGATCGGCAGGGCGCCTCCCGCCGTGACCACGGTCGCCGCTGACATCGACACTCCGGCTATCGACAGCCCCAGCACCAGATCGTCGACCGGCTCGTCTCGCACAATGCGCGACGCCTGCTCCGTCAGGTCACGAATGTCGCCGACCACTGTGAAATCCGAGGCGATCGCGGCAGCCATTCCGACAGTCCCCTCCCCTTCGCCGGTCACGAACCCCATCGCGGCCCGCCGGATGTTCCTTTCCGCAGCGCGCAGGCTCGAGTTCTCGTCCGCAAAACGGGTACGCAGCGCGGGGTCAACCGGCACCTGGAGGAGATCGGCGACGTCGAGATAGTCTTCGGCCTCCTCGGGTGCGTCACGGTCCAACGCCGACACGATCTGCTGCTCGAGGCGCTCCTTGGGAGCGACCTGCCTCAGCATGGTGATGAGAGCGTCCCGTACATCGGCGTCGGTCGGAACGGTGTCGGTCAGCGAGACAGTAAACGGCGTCACGATTATGGCGACTGAAAGCCCGGCGACCATCATTCGACGTGCCAGCCGGGCCGTGGCCGCCAAGCCCATTTGCGAGCGGCCTCCTGAGTTGGCGGGGACTGAGGAAGGAAACCGATTCACTGGACGATCGCCGTGGAACGGTGGCGGGCAGATGTCATGGTTAGGCTGCCTTCCTGAACCGCTCGAACCGGACTGCGAGCCGGTCAGGATCGGGCTTCATCAGGTCCTCGCGCGGCATCCGGATCAGCTGTCCTTTCAATGCTTTCAGGCCGAGCTCCAGCATCGGTCCGTCATGCTGCTCGAGCAGGCGTTCGGAGATGTGGATGCGATGGTCGGGGTCAATACTGATTAAATCCGCATCGTAGGCTGCGTGATGCAGTCTGCTCATACAGATGCCATTGCGGATGTCCGGCTGCCCACGCTCGATGTCGCCGTCGGGGATGATGTGGGCGGCATCCACCAATCGCACCTCAGGCAACCCGGTCAGCGCACACCGGCCGCCATAGGCCGCCACCACGCGCTCCCGGAACGCCGACTGGTGCAGTCGCTGCTTGACTTGCCTCAGAGCATACCGGCGCTCGTCCGGATTTGGCGGCGTCCAGAGGGTGGCGGTGTCTGCGAGAGGCTTCGGGGCGAGCTTCACCGACAGGGCCTTCGGATCCCACTCCACGACGTAAGCCGGGAAGATCGGCTCGTATATCGCTGGGGCGACGCCAAAGAAGTAGATGATCGGCAGTTGCCTGTCCCTGGCGTCGCGAAGGAGCCTGTTTTGCCTGCTGTCGGGATCGGTGCCGTTGAAGGCATAGGACAGCCCATCCGCCGCCATCGCCAACTTGGCTTCGGATTCAAGCTGGTCGTGATACCAGGCCCGCCGCCCGGCACGCGGAACCACCGTTGTAACGCTCAGCACGCCCGTCATCGAAGCCGGTTTGAAGATGCCCTCGGCCTTCGTAGCGAAATGAATTCGCGCGCCCTCGTGGACGAAGCCCTCGTTGACCACGCTCCATGGCAACGAACCGCCATGCAGCTGCACCAACAGCCTCAGGCGCTCGAAGGCTGCAAGCCGGAAAGAGGCGTCGGGATCGTTCATCGGTCCATGGGCGTCAGTTCAGACGTCGAAGGGTAGCAGCTTCCTCGCCGCCGTACAGGCGGATTGTACTCTCTCGAGAGGGCTCCCGCGTCGGATGTGAACCGCTCCCACATCAGCGATGTACGCAGCCCATGGCTGACCGAATGATCGAAAGACTGGCGGGCCTTTTAACGAAACGTGCGCTGCTGAAGGAGCTCATCAGCCTCGAACCGCGCTCTTGAAGGCTGCCGACAGGGCAGCAAGCGCGGCACGCGGTTGGCCGTCCCTGACCCTGGTGTGCAGAACCACGGGCAGACGCGGAAGGACCGGAAGCCCCAGCCGCGGGCCGACGTCGACGGCACCGAACGGTACCATGCGTGGCGACAATGCCGCGACGCCAAGTCCGGCCATGACGGCTGCCGCCACTGCGGTCACACCGCCACCGACGAAAATCTCCGTCCACGGCATGCCCGCCGCGTCGAGAAGCTCCCCCGCCAACGCCCGTACGCCACAGGGCTCGGCCATCGTGGCGATCGGCAACGGTTCGTCCGCCCGATGTTGCCAGCTTGGCGCCGCGAACCAGCCGAACTGCTCTTCGGTAATGAGCTCCCCGTCGTTGCGCTCCGCATGCAAGCGGACGATCACCGTGTCGAGTTCCCGACGGTCGAAACTCTGGAGCAGGTCACCCGATGACCCAATCCGGATCTCGATCACCAACTGCGGATCCTGTGCGTTCATCCGGGCAATCAGCGCGGGGAGCTCCGGTCCCGCCACATGGTCGCTGATTCCGATGGCAATGCGCTGGCGTTCCCGCGTCAGCGAGGCAAGCGCACGATCATGCGCCTCCAGCAAGTCGCGGGCATGATCCAGGAAGGCGGCGCCGCGTGCCGACAGCTGAACATAACGCGGCGTCCGCTCGAACAGGCGGCAGCCGAGCCGCTCTTCGAGGCGCTTCAGCTTCAAGCTAACCGCGGCCTGCGTCGTCCCGGTGGCCTCTGCCGCGCGCGTGAAGCTCTCCAGTTCGGCGATGCGTACGAAAGCCCGCACCGCATCAAGATCGAGAGACGGCCCAATCATTTCAAAACGTTATCTCAGATATTGAAATTCATAGCGTATGAAAATGACTGACCCAGGGCTATTGTCAAGGCGGACATAACGGAAAGGACTTGCAATGCCGCTCGTTCACATCTCACTGCGTGTCGGAAAACCGGAAGCGTATCGGCAGGCAATCTTCGATGGTCTGTACCGCGCCATGCACGAGACCTTCAACGTGCCCGAAGACGATCAGTTCATGACCATCACCGAGCATGACGCCGCAAACTTCCGCTATAGCGCATCTTATCTTGGGGTCGGCCGAGGCGATGACCTCGTCTACATCCAGATCACCGCGAACAACACTCGGACCGTGGAGCAGAAGAAGGCGCTGTTCCAGCGGATCATGGAACTGCTCGGCGAGGACCCTGGCATCCGGCCACAGGATGTGTTCGTGAACATCGTCGAAGTGGCAAAGGAGAATTGGTCGCTCGGGAACGGCGTCGCGCAATATGCTTGAAGCAGCGAACCTGTTCCCATCACAAGGCTGATAAAATCGAGCGCTTCGAAGACGGCCGCATCCCTGCCGGTAGCGGTGGCTAATCCTGCCCGAGGTGGCCAAACGTCGGGCGGCTGCCGTAGGCGGTGCGAAGTGCCATCGGTCGAGGCCATCAAGCCCGGGTTGGCCTCCACACTCGAGGCTGCTCGCGAGCCAGTCCCGAGCCGGAACGGGCCAGCTTGGTGCTTGTTCTGGGAAACGGTATCCTTTGCCCCCACACCGTTTTCCGCCGGAGACGTCGATGTTCGAAGGCTTCCGTCTTGAGATGGTGGATCTGCCGGAGGCTACCTTACCAGGATGCGGAAAAAGGGCTGTGCACGGCCGGTTGGTCGTGATTCTTTTCGGTTGAGGAGAACACGGCCGACGAGGG
>NZ_JAUQTX010000324.1:0-6237 GCF_059803775.1 Azospirillum sp. UFLA03-27
GTTATAGTCTCGTGGGCTCGGAGATGTGTATAAGAGACAGGGCCGAGGCACCGCCGATGAAGCAGGCGGCGATCACGTCCAGCTCGAACGAGACGCCGGCTTTCGGCGTGGCGGTGTTCAGCCTTGCGGCGAAGATCAGCCCGGCCAGCGCCGCCAGCACCCCCATGTTGACGAAGGTGTAGAAGCTGAGCCGCCGCGTGTCGATGCCGGACAGCTTGGCCGCCTTCTCGTTGCCGCCCAGCGCGTAGACGCGCCGCCCCACCGTGGTGTTGCGGGTGACGAAGCTGTAGAGCGCGATCAGCACGCTCATGATGATCAGCACGTTGGGCAGGCCGCGGTAGGAGGCCATCAACTGCCCGACATAGATCAGCACGGCGGCCAGCGCGACGTTCTTCGCCACGAACAGCGGCAGCGGCTCCTGCTCGATGGCGACGCTCTGCCGGCGCAGGCGCGCCCTGGTGTTCATCGCCACCAGCGCGGCGGCCACGGCCGCGCAGAGCAGCAGGCTGGTCAGGTGGAACTTGCCCAGGTTGAAGGCGTCCAGCGCCAGGACGTCGGGGATGAAGCCGGAGCTGAGGCGTTGGAACTCCACCGGGAAGGGACCGACCGACTGACCAGCCAGCAGAATCAGGCACAGGCCGCGGAAGACCAGCATGCCGGCCAGCGTCACGATGAAGGAGGGGATGCGCAGATAGGCGACCCAGAAGCCCTGCACCGCCCCTATCGCCGCCCCGGCCAGCAGGCACAGCAGCGTCGTGGTGACGAAGTCCAGGTGGAGCCGCACCATCAGGGTCGCCGCCAGCGCGCCGATGAGGGCGACGACCGAGCCCACCGACAGGTCGATGTGCCCGGCGACGATCACCAGAAGCATGCCCAGCGCCATGATGACGATGTAGCTGTTCTGCAGCACGAGGTTGGTCAGGTTCAGCGGCTGGAGCAGCGTGCCGTCGGTCATGTACTGGAAGAACAGGACGATGGCGACCAGCGACAGCAGCATGCCGTAGTCGCGCATGTGCGCCTTCACGAACCGTCCCATGGACACCCGCGGACCGCGGGCCGGAAGGTTGAGTTCGGCACTCATGGCAGAGCCTCCCCGGACATCAGCGTCTCGCCGGAGCGCATGATCGCCCGCATGATGTTTTCCTGGCTGGCCTCGGCCGCCGGCATCTCGGCGACCATTTCGCCGGCGTTCATCACGTAGATGCGGTCGGCGACGCCCAGCAGCTCCGGCATTTCGGAAGAGATCAGGACGACGCCCCGGCCCTCGGCGACCAGCTGGTTGATGATGGTGTAGATCTCGTACTTGGCGCCGACGTCGATGCCGCGGGTCGGCTCGTCGAGGATCAGCACCTGCGGGTCGGCGAACAGCCATTTGCTGAGCACGACCTTCTGCTGGTTGCCGCCCGACAGGTTGACCGTCTCCTGGAAGACGTCGGCGCAGCGGATGCGCAGCCGGCGCCGGAACTCCTCGGCCACCTGGACTTCGCGCTCATGGTCGATGACCCAGCGCCTCGCCACCCCCCTGAGGTTCGCCAGCGTGACGTTGTGGCGGATGTCGTTGTCGAGCACGAGGCCGAGATGCTTGCGATCCTCAGTCGCGTAGGCGAGGCCGTTCGCCATGGCCCGGCTGATGGTGGAGACGTCGATCTCCCGCCCGTCGAGGAAGGCTTTCCCGCGGATGTTGCGGCCGTAGGAGCGGCCGAACAGGCTCATCGCGAACTCGGTGCGGCCGGCGCCCATCAGCCCGGCGATGCCCACCACCTCGCCGCGGCGGACGGTCAGGTTGACGTCGCGGACGACGCGCCGGCCGGGATGGGCCGGGTGGTCGGCGCTCCACCCCTTGACCTCGAACAGCACCTCGCCGGGTACGGTGGTCCGCCGGGGGTAGCGGTCCGACAGGGCGCGCCCGACCATGCCGCGGATGATGCGGTCCTGGCTGACCACGGCCTCGCGGCAATCCAGCGTCTCCACCGTCGTGCCGTCGCGCAGGATGGTCACCCGGTCAGCGACCTTGGCGATCTCGTTCAGCTTGTGCGAGATGAGGATGGAGGCGATGCCGCGCGCCTTGAACTGCAGCAGCAAGTCCAGCAGGGCGTCGCTGTCGCTTTCGTTCAGGCTGGCGGTCGGCTCGTCCAGGATCAGCAGCTTGACCTCCTTGGACAGCGCCTTGGCGATCTCCACGAGCTGCTGCTTGCCGACGCCGATGTCGGTGATCAGGGTCTCCGGCGGGTCGTGCAGCCCGACCAGCCGCAGCAGTTCCCGCGCCCGCAGGGTGGCGGCGTCCCAGTCGATCACTCCACGGCTCGCCTGTTCGTTGCCGAGGAACAGGTTCTCGGTGATCGACAGCAGGGGGACGAGCGCCAGCTCCTGGTGGATGATGATGATGCCCAGCCGCTCGCTGTCGGCGATGCCGCGAAAGGCCTGGGGCTGGCCGCGGAAGCGGATCTCGCCGTCGAAGCTGCCTTGCGGGTAGACCCCGCTCAGCACCTTCATCAGCGTCGACTTGCCGGCGCCGTTCTCGCCGATCAGCGCGTGGATCTCGCCCTCGCGGACCGACAGGTTGACGTCGTCCAGCGCCTTCACGCCGGGAAACGTCTTGGTGATGCCCGTCATCTCAAGGATCGGCATCGCCAGACTGGACCGCTCCAGGATGGAGTCCATGAGAATCCTCCGAGGAACCTGCGACCGCCCGAGCGCACCTCAGTCCGGTGGCCGGTCGCTCGCATTTTCAATCCCCTCTCCCCTCTGGGGAGGGGGTTAGGGTGAGGGGGGTGCGCTTTTGCCGGACGCACCGTCACGCGCATCCCCCTCACCGGCCCTTCGGGCCACCCTCTCCCCAGAGGGGAGAGGGTTATGAAAGCCGAGTGCGCCGGCCCCGCGCCGCCGCGTCACTTGAACTGCGCTTCGGCGTAGTAGCCGCTGTCGACCAGCGTGCTCTTCCAGTTGGAGGCGTCCACGCTGACCGGCTTCAGCAGGTAGGCCGGGACGACCTTCTTGCCGTTGTCGTAGGTCTTGGTGTCGTTGACCGGCGGCGTGCCGCCGCCCAGCACCGCGTCGACCATCTCCACCGTGACCCGGGCCAGCTCGCGGGTGTCCTTGAAGACGGTGGCGCGCTGCTCGCCCGCCAGGATCGACTTGATTGAGGGCACTTCGGCGTCCTGCCCGGTCACCACCGGCATCGGCTGCGACGGTGAGCCGTAACCGACCCCCTTCAGGGAGGAGATGATGCCGATGCTGATCCCGTCGTAGGGCGACAGCACGGCGTCGACGCGGCGGTTGCCGTAGAAGGCGCTCAGCAGGTTGTCCATGCGGGCCTGGGCGGTGGCGCCGTCCCAGCGCAGGGTGGACACCTTGTCCATGCCCACCTGACCGCTGCCCACCTTCAGCTTGCCGCTGTCGATGTGGGGCTGCAGCACCGACATGGCGCCGTTATAGAAGAAGTAGGCGTTGTTGTCGTCGGGCGAGCCGCCGAACAGCTCGATGGTGAAAGGACCCTTGCCGTCCTTCAGGCCCAGCGCGTCGACGATGTAGCTGCCCTGGAGCACGCCGACCTGGAAATTGTCGAAGGTCGCGTAATAGTCCACATTCTCCGACCCGCGGATCAGCCGGTCATACGCGATGACCTTGACCCCGCGGTCCTTGGCCTGCTGAAGCACGTCGGTCAGCGTCGTGCCGTCGATAGCGGCGATCACCAGAACCTTGCTGTTCTTGGCGACCATCGTCTCGATCTGGGCGAGCTGGTTGGGGATGTCGTCCTCGGCGTATTGCAGGTCGGTCTTGTAGCCCTTGGCCTGGAACTGCTTGACCATGTTGTTGCCGTCGTCGATCCAGCGGGCCGAGGACTTGGTGGGCATCGCGATGCCGACGGTGGGTTTGTCCTGCGCCAGTGTCGGTGCGGCGGCGACGGTGAGGGCCAGCACGCCAACGGCCATCCCGGCCAGTGTGGTCGTGAACGAAGACATGGGCCGATTTCCTCCCCCTTCTGCGGCACCGGGTTGGCCACACCCGCGGCTCTTGAACGGGTGTCGGGTGGCGCAATGTTTGTAAGGCTAGCAATCGGCCGAAAAACCATAACTGTCAAATACGATTATTGGCGGAATCCATACGCATTTCGGTATCACTTGCAGGGCTGGGCTGCGGCGTTTCCAGCGCGCGGCGCATCTTCGCGTCGGACGCCGCCCGCAAGGCGGCCAGGGCGGTGCGGGCACCCGGCGACAGCGGGCGGTCCTTCAGCCAGAAAATGCCGTAGGGCTCGACACTGAAGCGCTTGTGGAAGGGCACGATGGTGCAGCTGCCGGTGGGGGAGAACACCTGGGCGAGCGCGCGGGCGAAGACGGTGACCGAATCGTTCTCGGCGACCATCGCCAGGGAGATGACCGGGGAGGCGCTTTCGATCACCTTGCGCGGCGGCGGAACCCCTTCGGCGCGGAACAGCGCCTCGACCCGGCTGCGCAGCAGGCTGCCCAGCGGCTGGAGAATCCAGGTGGCGTCCACCAGATCGGCCGCGGTCAGCGGGCGGCCGAGCCGCAGCAGCGGGTGGCCGTCGCGGCAGACGAAACACAGCTCCTCGCTGCTGATCTCCTGATAGTCGAAGCACGCGGCGTCGACGTGGCCGGGCAGGCGGCCGACCGCGAAATCCATGACGCCCTGCTGCACCCGCTCGGCCAGTACGTCGCTGGTCTCCACCGCCACGGCGATCTTCAGGTCGGGGTGATCGCGGGTCAGCGTGGTGATCACCGGCACCACCAGCTCCACCGCCGGGGCCATCACCGTGCCGATGGAGACGCTGCCGCTGTGGCCGGCCAGCAGGTCGTTCAGCTCCTCCCCCGCCTCCTGCAGGCCGCTGAGGATCGCCCGCGCGTGGCGGATCATCAGGCCGCCGTACCAGTTCGGCTCGACGCCGCGGCCATGGCGCTCGAACAGGGTGACGCCCAGCGACTCCTCCAGGTCGCCCAGCAGCTTCGAGGCCGCCGGCTGCGACATGGTCAGGCTGGCGGCGGCGCGGTGCAGGTTGCGGTGCTCATCCAGCGCCACGAACAGCTGGAGATGGCGCAGCTTCAGCCGGGCCTTGAGGAACCAGTTGGCCGGGAAACGGTGCGGGGTCACGGGCGGGGGCCTCCGGTCTGGCGAGGCGCCGACATACGAAATCTTGTATCGCCGGTGCCGATATTCGTATTGGACGCGTATCAGAACGCCCTCTATTGTTGGCATGGTCAACAAAATTCAGAACGGGACCGCGAGGGGGAGGCAGACGGCATGCCGCAGGAGGTTCGTTGCGTCTGGCCCGCCCGGGCGCTCCTGGGCGAAGGCCCGCTGTGGTCGCCGGGGCAGGGCGCCGTCTTCTTCGTCGACATCCACGGATCGCGGATTCTGCGCCACGGGCTCGACGATGGGTCCCGAACGGACTGGGCGCTGGAGGACGCCGCCTGCTGGCTGGTGGAGTGCGCCGATGGCGACGGCTTCATCGCCGGGCTGCGCTCGCGCCGGGTGGTCCGCCTGCGGCTGGAGCCGGGCCGCGCGGTGATCGCCGGGGAACTGGTGCGGATCGATCCCGACCGGCCGGGCAACCGCCTGAACGACGCCAAGGCCGACGCGCAGGGGCGCCTGTGGATCGGCAGCATGGATGACGGGGAGGAAGCGCCGTCCGGCGCCTTCCACCGCCTCGACCCCGATGGCGCCCTGACCTGTGTGGACGGGGGCTACACCGTCGCCAACGGCCCGGCGCTGGCGCCGGACGGGCGGACGCTCTACCACACCGACAGCGCGGCGCGGACGATCCACGCCTTCGACCTCGACGGCGCGGGGCGGCTGTCCGGAAAGCGCGCCCACATCCGCTTCGCCGAGGCCGACGGCTATCCCGACGGCATGACCTGCGACGCCGAGGGCGGCCTGTGGGTCGCCCATTGGGACGGCGGGCGGGTCAGCCGCTTCCGGCCCGACGGCGCGCTGGACCGCGCGATCGCGCTTCCGGTGTCGCGGGTCACCTCCTGCGTCTTCGCCGGCTCCGCCCTCGACCGGCTGTTCGTGACCACCGCAGCGCATGGCCGCCCCGACGAACCGCTGGCCGGCGCGCTGTTCGAGTGCGATCCCGGCGGCGTGCGCGGCCTTCCGCCCGGCCGCTTCGGGCGTCCGCCGGGCTGACCCGGCCTGCAATCCACCCGACAAAAGGACCCCAACGGCCATGGCCCCCAGCGCCCGCCCCTACCGCTGTCTCTTATACACATCTGACGCTGCCGA
>NZ_JAUQTX010000325.1:0-6219 GCF_059803775.1 Azospirillum sp. UFLA03-27
AGCAGCGCCACGCCGGAGCCCAGCAGCGCCCCGATCACCACGCCGCCCAGCACCAGGACCAGCACCGGGTCCCGCCCGCGGATGGCCGAGGCGACGGCCAGCACCACCCCCACCGCCAGCAGCCCGCCCGCGAAGGCCATGCCCTGGATGGCGAGGACCGGCAGCGAGGCGAAGATGCCCAGCACCGCCCCCAGCGCCGCCCCCGACGACACGCCGAGGATGTCCGGCGAGACCAGCGGGTTGCGGAACAGCCCCTGATACGCGGCGCCCGAGGCGGCCAGCCCCGCTCCCACCAGCATGGCGGTCAGCACGCGCGGGCCGCGGATGTCCCAGATCACCGTCTCCACCGCCGGGGCGGCGGCGCTCCCAATGCCCAGCTTCGCCGTGAGCAGCCCGGCCAGTTCCCCCGGTGAGACGGGATAGGCGCCGGTGCTGAAGGCGACGCAGACCGCGGCGACCAGCAGCGCGGCCACCCCGCCCAGCGTCAGCGCGAAGGGGACCTCACCCCGGCGGGCGGCTGCCGGCGAGGAGGGCGTCGATCTGCTCCGCGGTGGGTTCCCGGTGGTAGAAGAGGGCATAGAAACGTCGCGTCTCCTCGCGCAGATCCTCCGGAAACAGTTCCGGATAGAGGACGGCGCCCAGCCAGCGCAAGCCGAGCAGGCGGTTGGCGGCGGGCGGGGAATCGATCCAGGTGAAGGGCAAGCCCGGCGAGAGGTAGACGCGCCGGTCGCGCACCGCCTTCACCCCCTGCCACAGCGGGTCGGTCCACACGCTCTCGTAAAAGCCGCGGTCGAGGGTGACGATGGCGTCCGGCTGCCAAGCCAGCACCTGCTCCATCGAGACGTTGACCAGCCCGCCGTTGCCGAGATTCTCCGCCGCGACGTTGCGCACCCCGGCGACGTCGAGCGCCTCGACGTTGATGGAGCCGCGGATGCCGGTCTGGAGCCCGCGCGGCCCCCGCGCCATGTAGACCTTCAACCGCTGGTCCCCCGGCACGCCGTCGAAGCGCCGCCGCACCTCGGCCAGCGTCGTCTCGGCGTAGCGGGCCAGCTCCTCGCCCCGCTCCGCCACGCCCATCAGCGCGCCGAGCGTGCGGAAGGCGCGCGCGGAGTCGGCGAGATGGCCGTCGATCAGCAGGGTCGGCACCCGCGTCTGCTCCTGCACCCGGTCGGCCAGCGAGACGAAGGTCGGGGCGGTGCTGCCGACATCGACGACGACGTCCGGCTTCGCGGCCACCACGGTTTCGAGGTTGACGGTGTTGCCGCGCCCGGTCAGCCGCCCCAGCTCCGGCAGGTCGGCGTAGCGGTCGGGCAGAAAGGGCCGCTCCGGCGGGCTGATCGCCCGCGTCCAGCCCAGCAGCCTGTCGGGCGCCAGCATGTAGACGACAACGGAGGCCGGCGGCCCGGCGGGAAACACGCGCTCCACCCGCTCCGGCACGGTGACGCGGCGCCCCGAGGAGTCCGTGACGATCCGCTCGGCCGCCGCCGGCCCGGCCAGCAGGGCGAGCAGCAGCCCGACCCCCACGCCCGTCATCCATCCACGCCTGCCCGCGCCACCCTCCATTCGCCACCACCTCCATGGACCCGTGTTCAAAGTCCCCTCTCCCCTCCGGGGAGAGGGTTAGGGTGAGGGGGTTGCGCTTTTGCCGAACGCAGCGACAAGCGCATCCCCCTCACCGGCCCTGCGGGCCACCCTCTCCCCAGAGGGGAGAGGGTTGGATTAACCACCCCTCCAAAGCATGGGGTCTGCACCCGCCACCGTCCATAGGACAAGCGCGCCAAGCCGCCCGCGAAGGTCACGCTTTGACCACGGGCGGCCTCCCCATCCGAACGGATAGGGTGCGGCGGTCCGCTCACCACCCCCGTGCCGCTCCATGCCCGCATCCCCGCTCCGCCGCGTCCTCCTTCCCGCCGCCGCGCTGCTCGCGCTGTCTGGCTGCGCGGGGTTCGGCTCGGCGGTCACGGGGGTGACCACGGCGGGCGTGGCGGCGACGGTCGGTTCGGCCACCGGCAACCCGGTGCTGGGCATCATCGCCGGCGCCGGGGCCAGCTACGGCATCGACCAGGGCGTGAAATACGCGGAGCGGCGGATCACCGACAACGTCCACAACGCCGTCGCCCGCGCCGCCGGCCCGCTCGCCGTCGGGCAGGCGGCCACCTGGACGGTGGAGGAAAAGCTGCCGCTGAGCGGCAAGACCGGCACGGTGCAGGTGGCCCGCGGCTTTGGCGAGGCGATCCCCTGCAAGGATGTGGTCTTCACGCTCGACGACGCGCCCGACTTCAACGTCACCACCATCTGCCGGGCCAAGGACGGCCAGTGGCGCTGGGCGCTGGCCGAACCCGCCACCCGGCGTTGGGGCAGCCTGCAATAGCGCCCGGTCCATGCGGCGTACGCATGCGTTCGGCCATGTACGGGCGGCCCGCGTTGGGGTAAAGCTCCGCGGGCAGTTGCGTCACGGGTTTGCGTCACGGGAGTCCGCGCATGTTCACGGCCAAAATCCTTCTTCTCGGCTCGGGCGAACTCGGGAAGGAGTTTGTCATCTCCGCCAAGCGCCTCGGCTGCGAGGTCATCGCCTGCGACAGCTACGCCAACGCCCCGGCGATGCAGGTCGCCGACGCGGCGGAGGTCTTCTCCATGCTCGACGCGGACGCCCTGCGCGCGGCCATCGCCAAGCACTCGCCCGACTTCATCGTGCCGGAGGTTGAGGCCATCCGCACCGAGGTGCTGCACGAGTTCGAGGACACCGGCCTGACCGTCGTCCCCTCCGCCCGCGCCGCCACAATGACGATGAACCGCGACCGCATCCGCGAGGTCGCCGCGGTGGAATTGGGCCTGCGCACCTCCAAATACCGCTACGCCGAAAGCCTGGAGGAGGTGGTCGCCGGGGCGGAGCACACCGGCCTGCCCTGCGTCATCAAGCCGGTCATGTCCTCTTCCGGCAAGGGGCAGAGCACCGTCCGGACCGCGGCGGAGCTTGAGGCCGCCTGGACCTACGCCGTCGCCAACATGCGCGGCGACCGCCGGAAGGTCATCGTCGAGGAGTTTGTGCCCTTCGAATACGAGATCACCCTGCTGACCGTCCGCACCCGCGAGGGCATCCTGTTCTGTGAGCCGATCGGCCACCGGCAGGAGCGCGGCGACTATCAGGAATCCTGGCAGCCTGTGCCGATGCCCGCGGCGCTGCTGGACGACGCCAAGGACATGGCGGCGAAGGTCGTGGACAATCTCGGCGGGTACGGCATCTTCGGCGTCGAGTTCTTCGTCACCAAGGACGAGGTGGTCTTCTCCGAGCTGTCGCCGCGCCCGCACGACACCGGCATGGTGACCCTGCTGTCGCAGAACCTGTCGGAGTTCGACCTGCACGCCCGCGCCATCCTGGGCCTGCCGATTCCGGCGATCCATGTCCGCGGCCCGGCCGCCTCCGCCGTCATCCTGGCCGACCGCGAGGCCGAGCGCTTCGCCATCGAGGGTTTGGCAGACGCCATGCGCGTGGGCAGCCCGGAGCATGACGTGGACGTGCGCCTGTTCGGCAAGCCGACGACCCGCAAGAACCGCCGCATGGGCGTGGCGCTTGCCGCCGGCACCGACACCGACGACGCGCGCGAGCGTGCGCTGAAGGCGGCCTCGGCGATCAGCATCCGCTACGAGTGAGGTTAGGGAGCCGGGCGCGAACCTCCGCTCAGCGCAGAGTCGCGCCGATCATCGGATAGAGGACGTAGATCCCGAAGAGCGCCACCCCCAGCAGAGTGAGCAAAATCCGGAACCCCGCCCGCCAGCCGCCGTCCGCGCGGTGAAGGTCCAGATAATGGGTGAGAATCCGGTCGGCCTTGACGTTGGCCGCGGCGAGGACGAGTCCGACCCCGAGCGGGCCGAGACCGCCGGTGCCCTCGCCGTGCCCGGTCCACATCGAGACGGCGGTGAGGAGCATCAGAAGCATCCAGGTGCGTGTCAGGATGGCCATCGCTCACCTCAGCAGATAGACGATGGGGTAGAGCAGCACCCAGATCAGGTCCACCATGTGCCAGAAGGCGGCCCCGGTCTCCAGGTTCTCCAGGCTGTCCCACCACGTGACGATGCCCAGAATGACGATCCCCGCGGCGACGTGCATCGCGTGGAAGCCGGTCAGCAGATAATAGAGCTGGAAGAAGCTGTTGGTCTCCAGCGTGAGGCCCCGCCCGATCTTGTCGCCGTACTCGACCACCTTGATGGCGAGGAACACGCCGCCGAGGGCCATCGCGCCGAGCATCGCCACCCGGTGGGAGCGGCCCGAGGCCCGGCGCCGCACGGCGACGGCGACCAGCCAGCCGCTCGTCACCAGAACCATGGTGTTCACACCGCCGAGCAGACGGTCCAATTGCGCCTGCGAGGCGTCGAAAGTCGCCGGGTCGAGGGCGCGAGTCACCGCGAAGCCGATGAACATGGCACCGAAGGCCGCCAGCTCCCCCAGGATGAGAATCCACATCATGGGGTTGCCGGGCAGGCTGGAGAGAGGCCCCCAATCGGCGCCCTCTCCATCCGCAGCGCCGTCCGCAGCGACGACCGTCGTCGGCGCGGCAGTTTCCGTCATATCCGCTGTCCTTCCGGAAGTGATGACCGGAAGGGACCATGACGCGGGACAGGGGCGCCGTCTTTGCCCGGGGGCAAACTCGCGGCCGGTTGCCGATCAGGTGACGCCGGTCACTGATAGCCACCCTTTTCCGCACGCTCCCGCGCGGCGTCCTCCTGGGCCTTGGTCATCTCGTCCTTGGTCGCTGCCGGCTGGTCGTCAGGCTTGCCGGTCGCGCGGTCGTTCTCGGCTTGCGGTTGGGAGTCGGTGTTGCGGTTGTCGCCCATCGCGTCATCCTCCGGCAGGAAGCGGGCCGATGCAGCCCGCCGTAAGCCTCACCAACACGCCCGCGCGCCGGTCGTCTCATTCCCGCGCGGTCAGGCGACGATGCCGGCGTCGTGCAGGCGGCCGATCTCGGCGGACGGCAGGCCGAGCAGATCGGCCAGCACCGCGTCGGTGTCCTGCCCCAGAACGGGCGCCGGCCGGTGGTCGGTTCGCTCGCCCAGGCCGGGGAAGCTGAGGGGCGAACCGGGAACCAGCAGTGGACCGACCTCCGGCTGCTCGACCTCGCGGAACAGCGGGTTGGCGGTGGAACAGCGCGCGTCCTCGGCCACCAACTGGCCGAAATCCCGGTACGGCCCCCACAGCACGCCCGCCCCGGCGAAGGCGCTTTCCACCTCGGACAGGGTGCGGGCGGCGAACCAGGGGGCGAGCACGGCGGAGATGGCGTCACGCGCCAGGAAACGCCCGCCCTCGTCGTTCATGTCCACGTCCATCAGCGGGCCGATCATCGCCAGCCGCTCGGTCAGCCCGGTCGCCTTGCCCAGCGCCTTCCACTGGCGGTTGGAGATGGCGACGACCATCGCCCGCCGCCCGTCGGCGGTGGCGAAGTCGCGGCCGTAGGCGCCGTAGAGGTCGTTGCCCATCGGCGGCCGCACCGCGCCGTTCACCCGGACGTCGGCGAGGTAGCCGAGGTTGCCGACGGTCGCCAGCATCACGTCGGCCAGCGCCACCGTCACCTCCTGCCCACGCCCGGTGCGGCGGCGGTGCCGCTCCGCCGCCAGCAGGCCGGTCGCCAGATAGAGGCCGGCGGCGACGTCCCAGGCCGGCAGCACATGGTTCACCGGCTCGCCGCCGCGACCGGTCGCCATCGGGAAGCCGCTGGCGCAGTTGACGGTGTAGTCGACCGCCGCGGAACCGTCCGGATTGCCGGTCAGCCGCAGCATGATCAGGTCGTCGCGCTTGGCCGACAGCGCCTCGTAGCCCATCCAGCCGCTGGCCGGCAGGTTGGTCAGCAGGAAGCCCGCGTTCTCGCCCGAGGCGGTGATGATTGCCTGGGCGATCTCCCGCCCCTCCGGCCGGTCGAGCGCCAGCGTCACCGACCGTTTCGCCTTGTTCAGCGCCGTCCAGTAGAGGCTGGTGCCGTTCGGCGCCACCGGCCAGCGCCGGTAGTCGATGTTGCCGCCGATGGGGTCGATGCGGATCACCTCCGCACCCAGCTGGGCCAGCGTCATGCCGCCCAGCGGCGCGGCGATAAAGGCCGACACCTCGACGACGCGCAGATCGGAGAGAAGCGAGGGCATGGGAGTCTCGATCCAGATGGAAACAACGTGGTGAACGGGTGCCCCCACCCCTGTCTCTTATACACATCTCCGAGCCCACGAGACTATAAC
>NZ_JAUQTX010000326.1:0-6163 GCF_059803775.1 Azospirillum sp. UFLA03-27
CATACGAGATAGCTGTTATAGTCTCGTGGGCTCGGAGATGTGTATAAGAGACAGCCCTCACCCCGACCCTCTCCCCAGAGGGGAGAGGGAGTGAAAACCTCCCTCACTCCCCCAGCCCCCGGTAGCGGCGCACATGCGACCCGTCGTAGAGCGCGCTGCACCGGAAATCCTCCACTCCCAGCGCCGGGCCGACCAGGATCAGGGCCGTGCGCTCCATCGGCGAGTCCGCCACCTGGGCGGCGATGTCGGCCAGCGTGCCGCGCAGCACGCGCTCCTCCGGCCAAGTCGCGCGGTAGACCACCGCCGCCGGGCAATCGGCGCCGTAGAGCGGGGTCAGCCGCTCCACCACCCGGTCGATGACATGGATCGACAGGTGGATGGCCAGCGTCGCGCCCGAGCGCCCCAGAACCTCCAGAGTCTCGTTCGCCGGCATGGCCGAGGCCCGGCCCTCCGTCCGTGTCAAAATCAGCGTCTGGCTGACTTCCGGCAGGGTCAGTTCCCGCCCTAGCGCGGCTGACGCCGCGGCGAAGGCCGGCACGCCCGGCGTGATGTCGTAGGGAATGTCCAGTTCGCGCAGCGCCCGCGTCTGCTCGCCGAGCGCGCTGTAGACGGACAGGTCGCCGGAATGCAGCCGCGCCACGTCCTGCCCGGCCGCGTGCGCCGCCTTGAACTCGGCAACGATCCGGTCGAGCGTCAGCGGGGCCGTGTCGACGATCCGGGCGCCCGGCGGGGCGTGGGCGATGATCTCCTTGGGCACCAGCGATCCGGCGTAGAGGCAGACCGGGCAGGACGCGATCAGGTCGCGCCCGCGCAGGGTCAACAGGTCGGGCGCGCCCGGTCCGGCGCCGATGAAATGCACGGTCATGCGGAAACTTCCCCAGAAATCGCCAGCGCGCAGGTGGCGCGCGGAGTGGAACGGCGCGGCAGCAGAAGGGTGGAGCCCGGCCCGGCGGCGGCCAGCGCCGCGGCCTCCGCGACCGAGGCAATGCCCACGGCGGCCTCGACGCGGGCGGAGCGGGTCTGCACCCGGTCCTGAACCGCCGCCAACGCTGAATCGTCAACGAACCGGAGCGGCAGGGCGAGCAGACGCGCCGCCTCGGCCACCCCGGCCTCGTTGCGCTTGCGCATCGGTGCCGCCAGTTGCACGGCGCGGCGTGCGGCCTCGTCCAGCGCGGCTTCCTCGAAGGCGGCGCGGAGCATCCCGGCGATCTCGGCGCCGGGGCAGCCGGCCCGGCAACCGATGCCCGCTGCGATGAAGCGATGCGCCGTCACAGCGGTTTCTCAGCCAGCCACAACGTGACCGGCATCAGCGGGCGCCAGCCGGTGAAACCGCCGATAGGGGCGGCGCGGCTGACGGCGATCTGCGACAGTTGCCCGCCCAACCGCTTGTGGGTGGCGATCAGCATCGCCTCGCTTTCCAGCGTCACGGCGTTGGCGACGATCCGTCCTCCGGGCTTCAGCGCCGACCAGCAGGCGTCCAGCACGCCGTCGTTGGTCAGCCCGCCGCCGATGAACACGGCGTCCGGTGCCGGCAATCCGTCCAGTGCCTCCGGCGCCTTGCCACGCACCAGCTCCAGCCCCGGCACGCCGAAGGCGGCGGCGTTGGCCGGGATGCGGTCGGCGCGGTCGGCCTTGTGCTCCACCGCGATGGCGCGGTTCGTCGGGTCGCTCAGCATCCATTCGACGCCGATGGACCCGGAGCCGGCGCCGATGTCCCACAGCAGCTCGCCGCGGCGCGGGGCCAGCCAGGACAGGGTGACAGCGCGGATCTCCCGCTTGGTGATCTGGCCGTCATGCTCGAACCAGTCATCAGGCAGGCCGGGCGTGCGCGGCAGGGCGCGGGCGCCGGGGGTGGCGACGCACTCCACCGCCAGCGTGTTGAGGTCAGCTACCCGCTCCGCCGACCATTCTTCCGCCGTCGCAACGATGCAGCGCTCGCGCGGTCCGCCCATGGACTCCAGAGCGGTCAGGCGCGACGGTCCGAAGCCGCGCGCCGTCAGCAGCGCCGCCAGCTTGGCCGGAGTCGTTCCGTCCCAGCACAGAACCAGCAGCCGAGCGCCCGGTTGCAGATGCGGAATGACCAGCTCCAGCGGGCGTCCGTGCACGGTCAGGGTGCCGCAGTCCTGCAACGGCCAGCCCAGACGGGCGGCGGCAAGGCTGAAGGATGACGGGGCTGGAACGATGGAAAGTTCTTCAACCGGAACGAGTTTGGACAGCGTGGCGCCGATGCCGTACCAGGACGGGTCGCCGCTCGCCAGCACGCAGACGCGTTGGCCGCGCCGCGCCAGCAGGGCGGGGTAGGCGTCCGACAGGGGGGAGGGCCAGGGCAGCCGCTCCTGTCCGGCGGTTTCCGGCACCAGCGCCAGATGGCGGGCGCCGCCGGCCAGCAGGTCCGCGCCATCCACCAGCGCGCGGACGGCGGGCGACAGTCCGTCCCACCCGTCCTCGCCGATACCGACGACGCTCAGCCAACGCCCCGGTCCTGTGCTATTGGCTTTGGTGGTCATGGCGCACCCCAAGGAGGACAAGCATGAAGGCGCTGATTCTGGGTGGCACCACCGAGGCCACGGCGCTGGCTCGCCTTCTCAGCGGCCACCCGCGCATCGACGCGGCGGTGTCGCTGGCCGGGCGCACCAAACAGCCGGTTCTGCCGCCTCTGCCGACCCGCATCGGCGGCTTCGGCGGTGTGGATGGGCTGGCGGCGCATATCGTAGAGAACGGCGTCGGTGCGGTCGTGGACGCCACGCATCCCTTCGCCGGCCAGATTTCCGCCAACGCCGCGGCGGCCTGCGCGCGGGTGGGCGTGCCGCTGCTGGTGCTGACCCGCAAGCCGTGGGAGCCGGGCGCGGGCGATCGCTGGATCGGTGTGCCGGACATGGCCGCCGCCGCCGAGGCTCTGCGCCCGCTGGGCGGAAACGTCTTCCTGACCATCGGCCGGCAGGAGGTCGCGGCGTTCGAGGCGGTGCCGGACAAGCGCTACCTGATCCGCGCCGTCGATCCGCCGGAGCCGGCGCCGAACCTGCCGGATTACGGCCTGATCCTCGACCGCGGCCCCTTCACGCTGGAGGGGGAATGCGCCCTGCTGGAAAAGCACCGGGTGGATGTCATCGTCAGCAAGAACAGCGGCGGGAGCGCTACGGAAGCGAAGCTGGAGGCGGCGCGCCGCCGGGGGATTCCCGTGGTGATGGTGGAGCGACCGCCCGGCAATGGTGTGGCCGAAATGCACGATGCGGCTGCGGCGTTGGCATGGCTGGAGGCGCGGTAGAGTCGAGCTCCCCTCCCGAACTCCCCCCGCTGCGCTCTCGCGCAAGCGTAGCTTGCGCTGACGCGTCAGGCGGACCTTGGTCCGCCGAGAGCAGGGGGAGGAGATGATTCCCTCCCCTGCGCAACGGGGTAGGGTTAGGGTGGGGGCCCGTTTCGACAATGTTCTCACCCCCGCACCCCATAGCTGCGCGGCGTATACACCCACGGCTGCGCGCCCTCGCGCGGCACCAGCCGGGTGTGCGACGCGCCGATAATGACGCAGGTCCGCATGTCGGCCTGCGCCGCGTCCACCGCGCCCAACGTCGTGATCGTCAGCGCCTCGTCGGGGCGGCCGACTGCCTGGGCGAGGATCACCGGCGTCTCCGCCGAGCGGAGGTCGCGCAGCGCGTCGAAGGCGGCGCCGAGCTGCCAGGGGCGGGCGCGGCTGATTGGGTTGTAGAGCGCAATGACGAAATCCGCCTCCGCCGCCAAGCGCAGGCGCTTCAGCACCACCTCCCAAGGCTTCAGATTGTCGGACAGCGAGATGGCGCAGAAATCATGGCCGAGCGGCGCGCCGGCCCGCGCCGCCGCCGCCTGCATCGCGGAGATGCCGGGATCGACCGACAGCGGCACGCGGTGCCACGCCGCGGGTGCCGCGGGATCGTCCAGCGCCTCGAACACCGCGGCGGCCATGGCGAAGATTCCGGGGTCGCCGCCCGACACCACCGCCACCCGGCGACCTTCCGCCGCCAGTTCGAGGGCATGGCGGGCGCGGTCCAACTCCACCCGGTTGTCGGAGGCGTGGCGCACCTGCGGCCCCGGCGGCACCCGGTCCACATAGGGGAAATAGCCGACGAGGTCGGTCGCCTCCGCCAGATCGCGCCGGGCCTCCGGGGTCAGCCAGTCCTCGGTGCCGGGGCCGAGCCCGACGACCTTCAACCATCCGGCCTGCGGATCGGCGGTCATCGCCGCAGCCCCTCGCCGGGGATGACGATCTGCGAGAAGTAGGGGGCCGTCTCCGGTGCCTCGCGGAAGGGCATGACGCGCTGGTCCGCCATGCTCGCCCGCTCGATGTACCAGGCGCGGTCGGCCAGCCCGGCGGCCTCGACGGCGCGGCGGACCTTCGGCAGGTTCTGGCCCAGCTTCATGATGACCGCGGCGTCGGCGTTGCGCAGCGCCCGCAGCAGCGCCTCCTCCCCCAGCGTGCCGGGGATGACCGACAGCACGTCGTCGTGCAGCGTCAGCGGGCGCGGCAGCAGCGAGGCGCTGCACATCATCGACGTGACACCCGGCACCACCTCCGTCGGGAAGCGCGAGGCCAGCCGCAGGAACAGGTGCATGAAACTGCCGTAGAAGAAGGCGTCGCCCTCGTTCAGCGCGGCGATGGAACGCCCGGCGGCGAGATGCTCGGCCAGCCGCTCGGCGGACTCGTCAAAGAAGGCCTCGATCTGGCGGCCATAGTCGGGGTGGTTGGGCGGCAACTCGACCGTCACCGGATAGACCATCGGCAGCTCGATGTGCTCCGCCGTGATGCAGCCGTCGGCGATGCGCCGGGCCTGTCCGGAGGTGCCGCGCTTGCAGAAATAGGCGACCACCGGGCAGGCGCCGATGGTGCGCATGGCGCGGACGGTCATCAGGTCCGGGTCGCCGGGGCCGACGCTGACGCCGTAGAGGGTGCCGGTGTTTTGCGGTTCGTTGCTCATTCCACGTCGCTCGCCAGGGCGTTGACCGCCGCCGCCGCCATGGCGCTGCCGCCGCGCCGGCCCTTGATCGCCAGGAAGGGCAGGCCGAAGGGCGCCTCGGCCAGCGCGTCCTTGCTTTCCGCCGCACCGACGAAGCCCACCGGGAAGCCCAGCACCGCCGCCGGCTTCGGCGCGCCGTCGCGGATCATCTCCAGCAGCTTGAACAGGGCGGTCGGCGCATTACCGATGGCGACGACCGAACCGGCCAGCTGGGGCACCCACAGCTCCAGCGCGGCGGCGGAGCGGGTGTTTTCGACCTGTTTGGCAAGCTCCGGCACGGCGGGGTCGCGCAGCGTGCAAACGACCGCGTTGTCCGCCGGCAGGCGCGCCCGCGTGATGCCGTGGGCAACCATCTCGCTGTCGCAGAGGATCACCGCGCCATTACGCAGAGCCATTCGCGCCGCCGTCCCCACGTCGGGGGAGAACATCAGGTCCTGGGCCGCGTCCACCATGCCGCAGGCGTGGATGACGCGCACCGCCACCGCTTTCAGGTCGTCGGGGATCGCCGACAGGTCGGCCTCCGCCCGGATGGTGGCGAAGGACTGGCGGTAGATGGCCGCTCCATCGCGGATGTAGTCGTAAAGCGGCTCAGCGGACACGGAACAACTCCTCAACAGACAGATCGGCCCCAGACAAAGAGGCAACGGCATTTATGGCCTCGGACGGCGTCAGGCCGGACCGCCAGGGCGTGCCGCCGGGGGCGGCGTTCAGCGCGACGTCATAGACGCCGTCCCGCGCGGTGAGCGTGACATCCGCCGCGCCGGGATGGGCGCAGCCCTTCGCGCAGCCGGAGACATGCACCATCCGCACCGCCTCCAGCAAGCCCGCCGCGCGCTCGGCGATGGCGAGGCCGTCCGCGTGGGTGTCGGTGGTGCCGACGTCGCAGCCGGTGACCCCGCTGCAGGCGGTGAGCTTCAGGCGGATGTCACCGTGGTCGAGGATGCCACCGAGGACGGTGGCTTTCTCCGCGGCGCCCTCCTGCGGGGCGGCTAGCAGCAGGGCGCGCCAGGGCGTGATGCGGATCTCCAGGGTGAGGGCGGCCAGCGCCTCCAGCTTGTCGCAGTCGAGGCGGCCGAAGGGGAAGGCGACGCCCAGCCAGGAGGGTTGGGGGCCAAGGAAGAGTCGGGTGGGCGACGTCTTCCCCCACCCTGACCCTCCCCCGCTGGGCGGGGGAGGGA
>NZ_JAUQTX010000327.1:0-6136 GCF_059803775.1 Azospirillum sp. UFLA03-27
CCGCCTGCTCCACCGCGCTGCGCACGGCGTCCATCCCCACCCCGCGGCCCGACAGGTCCGACACGGTCTCCGAGGTGCTGACCCCCGGCAGGAAGATCAGGCGCAACGCCTCGGCGTCGGACAGGCCCGCCGCCTGCTCCGCGGTCAGGGCGCCCTGGGTCACCGCCTTGCGGCGCACGGCCGCCGCGTCGATGCCCGCCCCGTCGTCGGAGACCTCGACCACCACGCCGCCGCTGTCCTGGAAGGCCTGGACGCGGATGGCCGCGACCTCCGGCTTGCCGGCGGCACGACGGCGCTCCGGCGGCTCGACGCCATGGTCCAGCCCGTTGCGGACGAGGTGCAGCAGCGGCTCGCCCAGGATGTCGAGGATGTCCTTGTCCGCCTCCGTCTCGCCACCGGAGACGTGCAGTTCGACCGGTTTGCCGAGCTGCCGCGCGGTGTCGCGGACCAGACGGGGCAGCGGGTCGAAGACGCGCGACAGGGGAAGCAGCCGCAACCGCAGCACCGCGTCCTGCAGGTCGCCCACGATGGAGTCGATGCGGTTGTGGGCCTCCTTGATGCTTTGGGCCAGAGCGTCGGCGCTCCGCCCCTCCTGTGCCTCGCGCGCGAGGTGGGGCAGACTTCCTTTGGCGACGACCAGTTCAGCGACCAGCGCCATCAGCCGGTCCATGCGCTCGGCATCGACCCGCAGCGCCCGCCGCGCCGGGGCGGCCGGAGCGGTGGGCGCCGGCGCAGCCGGGCCGTCGGCCAGGGACTCGACGCAAGGGATGAGCGCGTCCACCGGGCCTTCGGCGGCGCGGTCCAGCGCCGCCCTCTCCGCGGCCCGCCCCTCGGCGGCGAGGATGTTGCGCACCGCCCGCAGCACCGCGGCCCGGCGGGCCGCCGTTTCCTCGTCGCTGCCCGGCAGGCGGAGGATGCGCGCCTGCTCCCGCAGCATGGCCGTGGCGAGGCTGGGCGGCGCAGCGGGGGATGCCGCCTCGGTCAGGGCGGGTATCGCGATCGTGGCGAGGGACACCTGATCGGGAACGCCGCGGAACAGGCGCATCAACTCGTCCTTCGGCGCGCCACTCAGCGCGCGGAAGCGCAGGGCACAGCGGTAGGGGTCGAGGTCGGTCAGCGCCGGCCACGCCCCGGTGGCCTCGATGCGCAGCAGCAGCAGGTCCGGGATGCGGCGGCACAGGTCCAGCGGATCATCCCCGGCGAAGAAGCAATCCTCCGCAGGGGCGTAGGCGATGGCGGTGACCGTGCGCCCGGCGGCCTTGGCCCGGTCGGCCTCCGGCAGTTCGTCCACCCAGGCGAATCCGGCCGGCGTGCCGCTGCCCGCACTCTCCGCCGTCCCGCCAAGGGCGGCGCGCAACCCCGCTTCCTGCGCCTGCGCGCGGGCGTCGGCATCATCAGGAAGGGATTGGCTGTGCTCCAGCCCATCGACCCAGGCCGCGCCGATGTCCAGCAACGCCAGCAGCCGGTCGGCCAATTCGCCGCTCATGGCGGCGCGTCCGTCCCGAACCGCCATCAGGGCATCTTCGCCGGCATGGACCATGCGGGTGAAGGGCGCCAGATCGAACAGGGCGGTGGCGCCCTTCAGCGTGTGCAGCGCGCGGAACAGGTCATTGATCGGAGCCTTGTCGGTCGGGTCGCGCTCCAGCCGCAACAGCGCGGCGCCCGCCGCCTCCAGCAACTCCCGGGATTCCAGGACAAACTGCTCGAACAGCGCGCTCATGACCGTGCCTCTCGACCGGTGAGCAGGCGGGCGGCGGCCGTCAGGTCGGCAGGGCGCACCGGCTTCACGAAGTACCAGTTGGCGCCGGCGAGCAGCGCCTTCTCGCGGTCGCTGTCCTTGGATTCGGTGCTGATCATGATGGCCGGCACGTCCCGCAGGGTCTGCTCCTGGCGCAGGCGGCGCAGCATGGTGTAGCCGTCCATCTTCTGCATGTTGATGTCGACGATCAGCAGGTCCGGCGTGGACGCCAGCGCATGCTCCAGCCCGTCGATCCCGTTCACCGCCTCGTCGACCCGAAAGCCGTCGGCCTCCAAAACCTGCCGGGTGTAGGCCCGGACGGTCACGGCGTCGTCCACCACGAGGACGCGGGGTTGCGGATTTGGTCGATCGGTCACCGGGCGGCCTCCTTAACTCTGGGGCTTCTGATAGAGGATGGCGTCGGGGAACCGGCGCGGCACGAAGAGGGAGGACATCCGGCTCATGCTCTCCGAATGGCCGAGGCAGATGAATCCGCAAGGCGACAGCGCGTCGTAGAACATCGACGTCGCCTCGCGCCGCCCCAGGTCATCGAAATAGATCAGCAGATTGCGGCAGAAGATGACGTCCATGCCACGGAAATTCGCCATCTGGCGCGGATCGGCGATGTTCACGAGCGAGAAATCGATGGAGTCCCGCAATTCTCCCATGATCTGCCAGCGCTGGTCGTCCAGACGGGTGAAGTATTTGGCAACGAGATTCCGCGGCATGGCCTGCAGCGACCGTTCCTCATAAATGCCTTCCTGTGCACGCTCAAGCACATGGCTGTCGATGTCGGAGGCGTAGAGTTCGATCTCGAATTCATCCACCCGGCTCCACCGCTCCAGCAGCGTGATCGCGATGGAATAGGGCTCCTCCCCGGTGGCGCAGCCGGCCGACCAGATGCGCACCCGGCTGCCCGGCTCCCGCCCGCGCACCACCTCGTCCAGCGCCGCGTTCACCAGGCAGTCGAGCTGGTACATCTCGCGGAAGAAGTAGGTCTCGTTCACCGTCATGCGGTTGACGAGAAGCTGCAACTCCTCCCCCGACGCCTGGAAGCGCAGCAGATTCAGGTATTGGCGGAAATGGTCGACGCCGACCGCCGCCATCCGCTCCGACACGCGGCGGTCGACGAAGTAGCGTTTGGCCTCGGTGAAGGACAGGCCGGTGCGTTCCCGCAAGAACCGGCAGAAGGCGTCGTAATCCGCGGCGCTCAGGCCGGCGGTGTCCCCCTTGTCCGAAGGCCCCTTGTCCGAAGGCAGGCTCATTCAGGCTCCGGAAAACAGGCGGCGCGCCGCGTCGACGGAAAAGGTGACGAAGGGGTCGTCCGGAAAACGCGCGCCGAGCCGCTCTACGACCGGCAGGGCCGCGGGATCGCCGCTTTCCATCAGCGCCTCCACCGCGGAAAGGCAGACGTTGACGTGCGGGTCGCGGTCGATCACCCCGGACAGCAGGTCCAACCGGTCCGGATGCGGCAGCTTCCCGATGAGCTGGGCCGCGAAGATGCGCAGATCCGAATCCCCGGCCGTCAGCAGCGGGGCCACCTCCGGCATCACCACGGCGGCGAGCATCTGCTGAAGGCTTTCGATCACGCCATTGCGCAGCCCGACGTCCTCGCTCGCCAGATGGGGCACCAGCGCCGCTGCGGCCGCAGCGGTACCGGTGCGGACCAAGGCGGTGAGAAGGGTTTCGCGGACGCTCGGGTCCTCCTCGCGCGCCAGCCTTGCGGACAAGGCGGGAACGGCATCCGGACGTTCGCCGAGCGCGTGGGCGGCCTGTCGGCGTCGGGCCGGATCAGCGTCCTCCAGCCAGGCCAACGGATCGCCGCCCTCCGCTGCGGTCGCAGGCGTCGCTCCGCCAATCTTCCGTGCCTTCACCAGGGCCATGCCGACTCCTCCACCGCTCCAATCACACTCCCCCCCTCACCCACCGCGTCATCTGCTGGGCCACCCGGTCGGATGGCAGCACCATGTCGGCACCGCCGCGGCGGATCAGTTCTTGCGGCATGCCGAACACGACGGCGCTGGCCTCCGCCTCCGCAATGGTGCGCCCACCCTGTCGGCGCAGTTCCGTCATCGAGGCCGCTCCATCCGACCCCATGCCCGTCAGAAGAACACCGATCAGCCGTGACGGCGCCACGGCGCGCAGAGCGCTCTCGACCAGCCGATCCACGTTGGGATGCCAGCTCCGACGTTCGTCCGCCGGGACGGGCTGGGCGCAGAGCCGTCCGCCGCGCCGGACGATCTGAAGATCGGCCCCGCCGCGCGCGATGCAAACCATACCCGGCTGGAGCGCTGTGGCCGTCGCGGCCTCCACCACCGTCACGTCGGAAATGGTGTCGAGGCGGCGGGCCAGCGGCCCGGTGAAGCTGGCGGGCATGTGCTGGACCACCACCACCGGCCAGGGAAAATCCGCCGGCAGAAGCGGCAGGATGTCTTCCAGCGTGCGGGGCCCGCCGGTGGACACGCCGATCAGCACCAGCCCCTCACCCGGCCCTTCGTCGCCATCCTCGTCGCCGTCGGCCACGGTCCGCGGCTTGGACAGGGAAGAGTCCGCCAGGAAGTCCGCCCCGGCGATGCGCTCGCGCGCCCGGCGCAGCCGTTCCCGCAGCCCCAGCACCCGACGCGGGCGCGACCCGGCGGCGGCGCGCACGGTGTCGACCAGCTCCTCGGCGATGCCGGCGATGGCGCCAATCCCTGACGGCTTGCGCACCGCCTCCACCGCCCCGAGCCTCAAGGCCTCCAACGTCACCTCCGCCCCGTCCGCGGTCAGGGCCGAGACCATCACCACCGGCTTCGGATGCTCGACCATGATGCGCTTCAGGCAGGCGAGGCCGTCCATGCCGGGCATCGTGACGTCCAAGGTCACCACATCCGGATCGAAGGCGGGCAGCCGTTTCAGCGCCTCCGCCCCATCGGCGGCGGTTTCCACCTCGAAACCGGCGGACGAGAGGATATCGCCGATGCGCCGCCGCATCAGCGCCGAATCATCGACGACCAGAACCTTCAGCATGACGGGACCACCTTCCGATCAGACGGCGGCCAGCAAGTCGGCGAGCTGGTCCATGTCCAGCAATTCCGCCGGGTCCATCAGCAGAATCATCCGCCGCTCCCCGGCGCTCTCCAGCGCGCCGATGCGGCGGATCAGCCGATTTTGGGCCTGCGACACGACGGGAGCCGGCCCGATGGCGCCGTCCGGGATGTGGACGATCCCCGCCATGCCGTCCACCAGAAGCCCGGCGCGTGCCGCCCCC
This sequence comes from Azospirillum sp. UFLA03-27, assembly GCF_059803775.1. Classification (NCBI taxonomy): domain Bacteria; kingdom Pseudomonadati; phylum Pseudomonadota; class Alphaproteobacteria; order Rhodospirillales; family Azospirillaceae; genus Azospirillum; species Azospirillum sp. UFLA03-27. The sequence goes on from NZ_JAUQTX010000327.1 coordinate 4,989, forward strand.
GCGGCGATCACCACCACGCGGCTCCGGTCACCAACGCCCCCCTGCCCTTGCCCTTCCGGCAGGCGCAGCAGGCGGCGCAGCGCGACCAGCGGCAGGACGGCGCCGCGCAGCGTGGTCACGCCACTGACGAAGTCCGGTGCATTGGGCAGCGGGGTCACGGCGTCGGGCACACGCAGCACCTCCTGCACCGCCCCGACCGGCAGGCCGTATTCCGCACTGGCCAGCCGGAACACCACGAAGGCCTCCGCCCGCTCCGCCTCCATTGCCACAGCCGCCTCTCCCTCGCGTCCCTGAGCGCCACCGCCGAATCCAGCGGCCGAACCGGCGCCATCTCCCGCGCCATGACGGAACAGCCGTTCCGCCGACAGGACCGGGATCAGCCGCGCGCCGCCGTCCAGCCGCGCGATGCCGTCCATGTCCTCGAACTCCGCCTCCCGTGCCATCAGCGGCGGCACCGGGTCGATCCGTTCGCGGGAAACGCGCAGGATTTCCCGCACATCCTCCACCACCACACCGACCAGCCCCTCCGCCGTGCGCAGGACCGCCACCTTTCCGCGGCCCCCCCGATCCTTCTCCGCGTCGAGCCCGAACAGCTCCCTCAGCCCGACCAGGGGAAGCAACGCGTCGCGCAACGTCATCATGCCCAGCAGATGGGCGCGGGCGCGGGGAACGCGGGTCACCGCTTCAGGGACCGGAACGACTTCCCGCACCGCCGCCACCGGCAACGCGAACTCCTGCTCCGCAACGGTGAGGACGACGAGTTGTTCCTCGTCCTGCGGAGCCGCAGCGTTGCTTTTCAGCTGGGCTGGGGCGCTGAAATCCACGGCCCCTGCAGGGCTGCCGATCCGCCCGAGGTCGGCGAACTGCCGTTCGATCAGCGGCCCGGGATCGAGGATCAGAGCGCCGTCCCGTCCGTCCGAGGCCAGGATGGCGCCAGCCAGGAGATCCGCGTCGATGGACGGATCGGGCGTCGCCCCGGAGTCGGCGATGCGGCCCTCGTCCACGGCGGACAGGCCCGACACACGGTCCACCAGCAGGCCGACCGGCTGTCCGTTGTGACGGAGAATCAGCAGTCGCGCCGCCTTCGTATCCCCATCGTCGGTGCCACCCTCCCCGGCCTGTCTCTTATACACATCTCCGAGCCCACG
>NZ_JAUQTX010000328.1:0-6107 GCF_059803775.1 Azospirillum sp. UFLA03-27
GTTATAGTCTCGTGGGCTCGGAGATGTGTATAAGAGACAGCCAGAAGATCTACCCGAAGGCGGCGCGCGGCCGGTTCCGCCGCATCAAGTCGGCGCTGATGGTGAGCCTGCTGGCGCTGTTCATGCTGCTGCCCTGGCTGCGCTGGGATCGCGGGACCGGCCTGCCGAACCAAGCGATCCTCTTCGATCTGGACAGCCAGCGCTTCTACCTGTTCGCCCTCGAACTCTGGCCGCAGCACATCTACTACCTGACGGGCGCGATGATCCTGGCGGCGGTCGGCCTGTTCCTGGCGACCGCGCTCGCCGGCCGCGTCTGGTGCGGCTACACCTGCCCGCAGACGGTATGGACCGACCTCTACGTGAAGGTGGAGGAGTGGATCGAGGGCGACCGCGGCGCCCGCATCCGGCTGGACAACGGTCCGCGCAACGCCGGCTGGCTGGCCAAGAAGGCGGCCAAGCACGCGGTCTGGCTGCTGATCGCCCTGGTGACCGGGGCCTCGGCCCTCTTCTACTTCGTGGACGCGCCGGGCTACGTCGCGGACCTGCTGCGCTTCCAGCCCGGGCCGGTGGCGACCGGCTGGATCCTGTTCATGTCCGCCTGCACCTACGCCATGGCCGGCTTCATGCGGGAGCAGATGTGCGTCTATGTCTGCCCCTGGCCGCGCATCCAGGCCGCCCTGCTGGACGATGAGAGCCTCACCGTCACCTATCAGGACTGGCGCGGCGACGGCCGCGCGCCGCTGCGCAAGGAGCAGAGCTGGACGGAACGTTCCGCCGAAGGGCTCGGCGACTGCATTGACTGCAAGGCCTGCGTCCAGGTCTGCCCGACCGGCATCGACATCCGCGACGGCCTGCAGATGGATTGCATCAGCTGCGGCCTGTGCATCGACGCCTGCGACGACGTGATGGGCCGTATCGGGCGCCCCGGCGGGCTGATCCGCTACGACACCCAATCCGCTCAGGAGGCCAAGGCCGTGGCCCGCAAGCCGGAGCCCTACCGGCTGGTTCGCCCGCGCACCATCATCTATTCGCTGGTGATGCTGGTGGTCGGCGGGATGATGACGCTCGGCGTGCTGCTGGAGCCGACGGTAGACGTCTCCGTCCTTCGTGACCGGGCGCCGCTTTACGTCACCCTGTCCGACGGCGCGATCCAGAACAGCTACACGGTCAAGATCTCCAACATGACCCGCGCCCCGCAGGGCTACCGGCTAACGGTCTCCGGCCCCCGCGGCGCCAAGGTGACGGCGGTTGGTAGCGAGGCAGTTGGTGGCGGGGCTGCCGATGGCGCGGCGCCGGTGCTGGGCGCCGAACCCGACACGGTGCAGACCCACCGCGTCCATGTCCGCGCCCCGGCGGGAGTCGCGGTGGCCGGCTCCATGCCGCTGACCCTCACCCTGACCCGCCTCTCGGACGGGGTGGTCCATCAGGCCGAGACGGTGTTCCTCGCCCCCTGATGCGGTTCAAAGGGGACCGTCGCGGTCGCGGCGGTCCCGCGGGGCGGTGTGGCCGATGATGGCGCTGAAGCCGAACAGCAGAAGCAGGACTCCCATCACGATCTCGATCCCGCAGATCAGCCGTACCGCCCCCGTCACCGGGTGGATGTCGCCGTAGCCGACCGTGGCGAAGGTGACCAGCGAGAAGTACAGCCCCTCCGGAAAGGTCAGGTCGCGGCGCACGCCGTCGATGATGAAGTTCGGCTCCACCATGAAGCGGTCGAGGATGGTGTAGAAGGCGCCGAACATGATGATGCACAGCGAATAGAAGGTCAGAAAGGCGAAGGCCGGCAGCACCAGCCGGGCCGCCTGCTGGAAGAAGCCCTCGAACAGCAGCCCGGCGTCGAGCAGGAAGACGGCGATATCGCGGGCGACCAGCGCGACGACGACTCCGATGGCCGACATCGACAGCAGGAAGATCGCCGTCAGCATCTCCGGCGACACCTCCCGTCCCGGCAGCAGGAAGGTCAGCGCGCCGATTCCCCAGACCGGGGCCATCCACAGGAAGATGCGGTCGAAATGCCCGCCGTCGCGCAACCGCCGCGACATCACGATGCTGCGGATCGTGTTGGCCCGCCACCACGCGCCCCCCAGGAAGGCGATCAGCGGGATCGCGAAGGCGGCGGCCTGGATGTGCGACGGGATGCTGTGGAAGTTGCTTTCCAGGAAGAAGACGAACACACAGGCGTAGACGCCGATGAAGTTCGCCAGGGCAAGGCTGAAGAACTGGCTTCCCGGAAACAGATAGTGGAAGGCCCCGACGACGAGGCCGACCGACCCCAGCAGGGCGAAAGCGAGATCGCCCGACACCGAGCGGATGGACAGGGCGATCATCCCCTGCATCAGCGCGGTCAGCACCGCGCCGGTCAGCCAGGACCGGCGGGCGCGGGGCCGGGACGTATGGGCGGGGCCGGCGGCCTTGCTGGAGCGGCGGTCGGGGAGGATCTGGTCCATGCGCGAACCGGTTGTCGGTGGTGCCCACCTTATAGCGCCATGGCCGGTCCCGATGGCAGGACTTTCAACCGCCCTCCCCCAACGGGCTTTACGGTAAGCCTACCAGCCGCCCGTGCTCAGCCAGCGCTCCACCATGTCCAGCCGGTCCCAGCCCCAGAAGGGTTCGTCGTCGACGATCACGAAGGGGGAGCCGAAGACGCCGCGGTCCACCGCCGCGTCGTTCTCGGCGCGCAGGCGGTCCTTGACGGTCTGGTCCTGGAGGGCCGCGGCCACCGCCGCCCGGTCGTGGCCGAGCGTGCCGGCGATCTCCACCACCGTTTCGGCGGGGCCGATGTCGCGCCCCTCCCCCCAATGGGCGTGGTAGAGGGTGCGGGCCAACAGCTTCGCCTGCTCGGGATGCTCGTCGGTCAGCCAGTAGAAGGCGCGCGACGCAGCGACGCTGTTGGCGGGGGCCGAGTCGGGATAGGTGAAGGGCGCGTTGGTCAGCCGGGCGATCCGGCCCACGTCATGGACCAGATACTCGCCGCGCAACGGCTGCTGGAGGTTCGGCTTCATCCCCGTCACCTTGAAGATGGCGCCGAGCAGGATCGGGCGCCACGTGACGGTGCGGCCATGCGCCGCAGCCAGTTCCTCGATGCGGCGGCTGGCGAAATAGCCGTAGGGCGAGGCGAAGTCGAAGTAGAAATCGATGGGGTCGGCCATCCGCGCATCCTCCCGGTTCTGCTTTTCCGGAAAGGCTAACGCGCGCCGAAGGTTCCGTCCAGCCGCCGACGGCTGGACGGGATTCAGACCGTCTTCACCTTGGCGTCGAAGACATAGCCGGCGCCGCGCTCGGTCTTGATGATCCGCGGTTCCTTCGGGTTCGCCTCGATCTTGCGGCGCAGGCGCAGGATCAGCACGTCGATGGAGCGGTCGAACACCTCCGCCCCGTCGGCACGGGTCAGGTCCAGCAGCTGGTCGCGGGTCAGCACGCGCTGCGGGCGCTTCACGAAGGCGGCGAGCAGGCCGAACTCCGCCTTGGTCAGTTCCACCTCACGCCCTTCCTGGCTGCGCAGGCGCTGGGCGGTCAGGTCCAGTTCCCAATTGGCGAACTGCACCACGGCGCGCAGGTCGTCGGGGCTGCGCGGAGGACGGCCCTCGCCGGAGACGCGGCGCAGCACGGCCTTGATGCGGGCCAATAATTCGCGCGGGTTGAACGGCTTGGTCAGATAATCGTCGGCGCCCAGTTCCAGCCCGACGATGCGGTCCACATCCTGGTCCTTCGACGACAGGATGATGACGGGAATGTGCGATTCGGTGCGGATCTGGCGGACCAGCCCCAGCCCGTCGCCGTCGGGAAGCCGCAGGTCGCAGACCACCAGATCGACGGGATCGCCCTCCAACGCCTTCTTCGCCGCGGCCGTGTCCGGTGCGGTGGTCACGCGGTAGCCTTCCGAAGCCAGATAGGATTCCAGAAGTTCGCGCACCGGCTCATCATCATCGACCGCGAGAATGTGCATGGCCGTTACCTCCCGTCCTCTTCATAGCTCACCGCCATGGGTGCACGCAATCGGTTACAAGCCCGTAACAGGCACCCGTTGCACGACCGATGGGTGAATCGGCTGAAACATCCTGCCGTGCGATCGAAACGAAAAAGCCGGTTTCCTGAAATCACGCGGTCATCACAGGTTGGTTTATTCCTCTCAGCCGCGAGGCGAAAGGCAAAAGCCCGCACCGAAGGGGAATGACCATGCTCGTGCTCGACCAGTGCCTGGAACGGATGGCTCATCTCGACCGCGCCGACCGCCTGCTGAACGAGGTGCGCGTCTACAACAACCGCCTGCCCATCCGCGAAGCGTTGGCCCAGCACCGCGCGCTGCTGACCGAGGCCCGCCGCCACATCGAATCGGCGCGCACGCTGGTCGGCGAGCCATGAGCCGGAGACGCGGAACGCTCAACAGCGCGCGGTGACCTCGATCTCGATCTTCATGCGCGGGTCGGCCAGCGGGCAGACCATGGTCGTGCCGACGGGCGGGCGATCGCGGAATTCCTCCGCCAGGATCGGCTGAACCCGGGGGAAATCGGCGGCGTCGGCCAGATAGACCCGCATCCGCACCACGTCCGACAAATCCGCCTCCGACCGCCGCAGGGTCCGGCGGATGTTGCGCAGGGTTTGGCGCGCCTGCTCCTCCACATCGCCGGCCATCGTCCGGCGCTCCGCATCGAAGCCGGAGGTGCCGGACACGAACACCCACCGCCGTTCCGGAGCGTCCGCGGCCCCCGTCACACGGCCTGCCACGAGGGCCCGCGGGGCGTCCCCGCGCCAGCAGCCGGACCCATGTCCGGCCCCGCTCCCGCCAAGATCCATGGCATTTCCATCCCTTATTGTTCGTGTTCCTTATAGTCGTCGGAACCGACCTGGCGCCTTTATGTCACAGAGGGCTGAAGCCGCACAAACCCTGACCGGCGGCGGTTCCGCGGCATGTCGGCGCGGTTCGCGTCTTTCCGCCTGCCCAATTCTTTCCCAAATCAAAGCGTAAGCCGGGCAAGGAAGCCGGGCCCAGCCTGTCAGGCGCAATCTGTCAGGCCAAGAACGCCCAATCGTCCATAACGGGAGAAACCCGCATGTCCGGGATCACGAAAGCCGCCCTCTTCACCCTTGCCGTGCCGCTGCTGGCCGCGCCCGCCCTGGCGGCGGAGCAGCCGCCGGGAGCGCTGGCGCTGAAGCGGGTGCTGCTGTCCACCGGCGGCGTCGGCTATTTCGAGCATGAGGCGCGCGTGTCCGGCGACGCGGCGCTGACCCTGGAGGTGCGCCGCGACCAGGTGGACGACGTCCTGAAGAGCATCGTGGTCTACGATGACCGCGGCGGCATCGGCACGGTGGACCTGCCCGGGCAGGAGCCGCTGGAGACCGCCTTCCGCGAACTGCCCTTCACGCCGGAGGATCTCGCCTCCCCCAGCGCCCTGCTGAACGCCATGAAGGGGGCGGAGGTGCAGACCAGCGGCTCCCGCGCGGTGTCGGGCCGGCTGCTTTCGGTGACGGAGGAGTACATCCAGCTTCCCAACGGCGGCGGCACCGTCACCCGCAACCGCGTCAGCCTGATGACCGCGGAAGGGCTGCGCCAGCTCCTCCTGGAGGAAACCGATTCCCTGCGCTTCGCCGACCCGCGGGTGCAGGCGCAGCTCGACTCCGCGCTGGCCGCCGTCGCCGGTGCGGCGGGCAAGGAGCGGCGGCGCCTGACCATCCGCACCACTGCTCCGCAGGCGGACGCGGGCGCTGAGCGCACCGTGCGCGTCGCTTATGTGGTGGCCGCTCCGCTGTGGAAGGCGACCTACCGCCTGACCCTGCCCGAATCAGCGAAGGGGGCCGAGGGCGGCACGGGCGACCTGCAGGGCTGGGCCGTGCTGGAGAATCTCAGCGGCGACGATTGGAAGGGGGTCGAACTGTCGGTGGCGTCGGGCAACCCGGTCACCTTCCGGCAGGCGCTCTACTCCGCCTATTTCGTCAACCGTCCGGAGGTGCCGGTGGAGGTTCTGGGCCGCGTCCTGCCGCCCCCCGACGAGGGCGCCGTGGCCGCCGACGTGATGGCGAAGGCCATCGAACCAGCCGCCCGCTCGCGCGCCTCCGCCGAGTCCGGCGCCCCCACCGCCATGGCCCTGTCTCTTATACACATCTCCGAG
>NZ_JAUQTX010000329.1:0-6115 GCF_059803775.1 Azospirillum sp. UFLA03-27
CGCCGCCCGCACCCAGGCCTTCACTGCCTGGGTTGAGGTCGCCGGTGCGCCGCTGGCCGCTTGATCCCCCGATCTCTCGGCATCCGTGGCCGAACTGCGCCAGCCATCATGGCCAGTGCCAACGAGTTGACGGTGCCAGCAGATGCAATGGACGAAGCTCGGCGCCCATCGGCTGGTGCAAATCCGCACCCGGACCCTCGACGGCACCCTGCGCGACACCTTCACGGCGTGGTACCCGGCCATGGCCGCCAACGCCTCCTCAGCCCCGGTCACCATGAACGTCGCCTGACCACCCCACACTTCTGCATGCTCTCTCCACGCCGGCCCGTCCTCGCCCTCGTCGGCCTTAAGCAGGATCTGCGCGTGCTTGAGCTTGCGCACGTCGGCCTGCGGACCAACAACTGGCGAAGCTGCGCGCGCTCCTCCACCGTCAGCGTCACACGATGCTTCTTCATGGCCGCCCTCCCCAGCGCTGATTTCGCTTCCAACAGGAGGACGGCCTTCACATCACCGCTGAGGCCGTACTTGGGCCGCCGCGGCGTGCCGGCCTGCCCCCGAGCCAGAACCAATCCGGGGCGACAACCCGACCGGCTCAGCTGTCGCGGGTTGGTAATGCGGCCCTGCGGCAGGCGCTGTACTTCCCTGCGCTCATCGCCATGCGATTCAACCCGGCAGTCGCCGCTCTGCGCCAGCGTCTGCAAGCCCAGAACCGGCTCAAGCCGAAGCAGATCGTGGCGGCCGCCATGCGTAAGTTTCTGCACCTGTGCTTTGGCGTTCTCAAGACCGGCCAGCCCTTCAATGCTCTCGATCGATCGGCGCCCGCATCAGCCGAGGCATGAGCTTCATTCCGATGTTCGATCGACGACGATCATCCCACCGTCCCGCCCTGCCATCAGAACCGCTGCCGCACGCAGACCCGGTCAAGGATGGCCGCAGGCCAGCGCGCCGTCGGCGCGCCTTGTCCTTGACCGGGGCGAGCACGGTGGCAGTCTCAGCCAGCCAGCCGGGCGTGCGAACAGGGCATTGACGCTCAACATGGTATCTGTGCACGCGGGACGAAGGCGCGTGGCAACGCGGGCACGGGACTGACAGGTGCCGAGGGCAGGCGAAGATAGTGATGCGGTCCGGCTCCGGCAGAACATACTCGACGCAAAGACCGTCAGGGATCACGGGGAGAAGGCGCTTGATCACAGTGAACTGAAGCTGTTGCAATGTTCACCTCATGTGCTCACCTTTGGCGTCCTGCGCCACCAGCATCACGCAAAGTGCGGGAGAACCAAATCTCCCTCGACGAGTTGTCCAATGGGAACGGTTCCCATTGGACATTCCAGCAGGAGCAGCCTTTCGGCACCGCCGGTGACGCAACGCCCTCACGGATTCTGACGAAGATGCGCCTGTGCGGTCCGACGAAAAGAGTAGCGATTGCCTGCGTTCACCGACACTACCCACCCAAAGGAACGTTCAATGGGAACGGTTCCCATCGCACGTTACGTCCGTTCTGACTTTCGCTGTTCGAGCAGCGTGTCGATCAGCGAACGCATATGCATCAGGCGCTCCCAGTCGCCGTCGGTCAAAGGTCGCGGCTTCTCAACCATCGCGCCAATGGTTTCCTGAGCCCGATTGAGAACGCGGAACACCCGCTGGGGTAGGGCACTCAGCGCCATCTCCGGCGAATTGTCGGCCGGCTTGCGCGAGGGGCGCTCGCGGTCCGCTCCTGCGTTTTCCGAGCGTGGCGGCTCACCACCCACGTCGGGTTCTCCAGCCGCGCCGCTGCTCTTCCACTGGTCCCACATGGCGAGGGCGGAGGCTTCCGACGCGGCGCGGGTGAGCGTGAGGAGAAAGCGGAGCGTCGGCTCATGCTTCGTGTATTCCTCGCGGATCACCTCAGGCAGGGACTGCAGACGGAGCAGTTTGGAGATCATGCTGCGGTCCTTGCCGACGATACCGGCAAGCGCCTCGTCCGTGTATCCGTGACGCTCTTTCAGCCCGTGCAGCGCATCGGACTGCTCGAACGGAGACAGGTCGACGCGCTGCACGTTCTCGACCAGCGCCACCTCAAGCGGATCGCCGGCGGTCAGGACCGCGGTGATGGTCGGCCAACCAAGCGACTTTGCTGCCCTCCAGCGCCGTTCGCCCCACACCAGGAGATATTCGCCGTTGGCCTGCTGCTGCACCCCAATCGGTTGCTTCAGGCCATGCTTGTCAAGCGAGGCGGCCAAGGACGCCAAGTCTTCTTCCCGAAAGATCTTGCGCGGCTGATCGGGGTTGGTGACGACCAGTCCGATGTCGCAGGCGAAGGGCCGCTCGAAGGGCACCGCCTTGCCGGTCAGCGCGTTGCTGTCGAGCCGCACCGGATTGGCGCTGGTCTGGTCGCTGCTCTTGGTGATGAGCCCCATGTTGGAACGCGGAATGCCCTTAGCCATGCGCCGTCACTCCGTGACCAGCCGGGACGACGCGACGGTCGCGCTCCTCGATCAGGGTCTGCACCACCATGTCGAAGGTGCCGACGCCGGGCGCCTTGGCGTTGAAGGCGACCAGAGCGTCGCCACCGGCCGACGATTGCGGGTAAAGCGTGGTGTTGGGGATTGGCGGGAAAATGTGGACCTCCTGCCCGTAGGTCTCGTGCATGTCCTTCAGCGTGGCTTGGTCCTGGGTCGTGCGGCCAGAGTAGAACGTCGGCACGATGCCGAGCAGGGAGAGGGTGGGATTGCCGCGTTCGCGCACGAAGTCGATCTGCTTGCGCAGCGTGCCCATGCCCATGAAGGCGAGAGGCTGCGTCTGGCAGGGGATCAGGACCGTATCGCTGGCCACCAGAGCGTTGGTCACTAAATGCCCCAGGGTAGGCGGGCAATCGATGAGAATGAAGTCGACGCTGCGGCGCAGGTCGGCGAGCCGGCTGCGCAACGTGTTGTGTGAAAACTGTTGGGCGGCGAGTTCGGTCTCGCTCTCGGCCAGTTTGAGCGAGGACGGCAGGACCCGTAGGCGCGGGTTGCGCGTCTCCACGAGACACTCTTCAGCCTTCGCTGCCCCCTTGAGGACGTAGTAGAGCGTCTTCTCGGCTTCCTCGCAGGCGACGACGTCCACGCTGAGATGGATCCCGGCGTTGGCCTGGGGGTCGGAGTCCACCAACACAACGGAGTAGCCGCGGTCGGCCAGCATGCGGCCGACGTTCACGCACCCTGTGGTCTTGCCCACTCCGCCCTTCTGGTTCGCCAAGGACACAACGAGCGCCGGGCCAGGCTTCTCGACGGGAAGCACCGGGTGCTTGCGGATGAAGGCCACGACGGCCTGCGGGATACGCTCGCCCCCATTCTCCCAGCGCGAGATCCTCTGGCGATCGTAGGAGCGGTCCAGGCCCTCGTTCAGAAACGCCGCGAAGTCTTCTCTCGATTGTACACGAGCCTCGCGGTACGCTTTCAACTGTTCGCCGAGCATGCCCCCTCCCCAGTCAGTCGAATTCAGCGATTCCACGCATAAAGTGAGACACTCACCCTGTCAACGGCGATCGGATGGGGTCAACGTGCTCACGATAGCGTCTCGTCGGCAATGTTGCTTTTTCGGCCACACCGGCCAAGCCCAAGGTCAGGGAAAGCGGCGGACACACAGGACTTCAGCCATTCGACCGAAACTCGGAGTCGACGAACCGTGTAGACTCGCGGCCAACACCTTACGGAGACACTCGACCAACTGGCGCTCTTTCGCACACGCCTCCTCGCAGAGCGCCCGCATCTCGGCGATACTCGGCCGCCACCTCTTCGTCCGGCGCCAGGTGCGCGCCGCCTGGTCGATTGCCCAGGCGGGAAATTCGCCGAGATCCTCGACCCAGTCCATCGCGACCAACTGCTCGACGTCGGGCGTCAGCCCCTTCGCCGGGTAATGCGACAGCAGCGACAGGACGCGGCCGAGCAGCCGGTCGGGCTCCGCCGGCGCCAGGATCGAGCCTTCCAGATCCGCCAGCATGCGCTGCGCCATGGCGGCCTGCCGGGCCGTGACGGTCGCCGGCGGCGACCAAGTCTCCGCGAGCCCCTCGAACCCGTCCTCGCCGAAGCGCGGGCGGTGCTCCAAGTGACCGGCGGCAAGCACCGCGCGCAACGGCTCCGGGAAGGTGGCAACGAGCAGCCGGCATCGGTCGGCAGACGGCATCGCGGGGTCAAACGGCAGCGGCAAGCGCTCCGGCAACGGCATCACGGCAGCGGACATGGCGGGCCTCCTCAGGTCCAAGAGCGGGTGGTGGTCTTCTGGGCATCCTTGAGCCGCGCGGCGACGGTCATCCAGGCGTTGACGCGCTGTTCGGCGGCGCTGTCTCGGTCACGGCTGAACGTCGGAGCCGCGGTTCCGGCAGGGACTGCGGCCTTCGCCGCCGGCGCCTTTCCGGCCGCCGCGTCCTGGACCAGCCAAACGCGCCAAGCGGCGGAGACGTCGCGGTAGCGGTAGCCGTGCGCCTGACAGCGCAGGACGAAGCCCTCGACGTGCTGGCCGAGGTCGACATCGCCAAAGCGGCTGCGGGCCCAGGCGAGGTCGTCGGCCGTCGGCATCCAATCCGCGGACACGCCCTGGGCCAGCCTGCGCCCGCCCGGAGCGAGCGAGTCTTGAATCTGTTCCGGATGGAGGTGTTCTTGACTCGGTGCTGGACAGGGGGCGTTTGCCACCGAGTCATCCCTGTCGTCGGTGGGAACAGGGCGTGCGGCGGTTTTGGCAACCACTCCCCCGTTCCGCTCTATGCGCAGCCGGTATAGACAGGACAGCCGGGAGCCGTCGTGTCCGCGGCGGTGCTCAATCGTAACCAAGCCGATGTCGTCCAGGCGCTGCAGAATGCGGTTGATCGTCGGGCGCGACCGCTTGAGTTTCGCGGCCAGCGTCGACTGCGACGGCCAGCAGACGCCCTGTTCGTCGGCGAAGGTGGCGAGCGCCGCCAGGACGGCGAAGCCGTCGGCGTCGAGATTGGGGTGGTCGAGCCACCAAGCGGGGATCTTGCCCCAGCGGCTGGTCGTGTCGGTCGGCGTGGTCATGGTTCCTTACTCTCCGTCGGAGGGCACTTCTTGAGCGAGGATTCGAATCCGATAGCGTGAGTCGAAAAGCGCGGCCTCATCCTCCAGGGAGGTCTGGGCCGCGCATGGGGAGGACCAGACCGCGCATCTGTAGGATGAGGCCGCGCGTTGGGAGGATGAGGCCGCGCATGGGGAGGAAGAGGCCGCGCTCCGCCTCCGAATCGGATTCGGGAGGATCAGGCCGCGCTTCGGCAAACGACTCGGACGAGCCCGATTCGCTGGATTTAGGTGTCGCCAGCCGTCGATTGGGAGGAAGAGGCCGCGCATCGGCGCGAGGAGATGACGGCGAGAGAGATCCAGCCTGTAGGATGAGGCCGCGCTTCCACCGAGGTGTGAAGGAAGAGGCCGCGCTTCGGATCTCTTGAGCCTGGCCGTCCGCGACCTTTCCGCATGGGAGAAACCGCGATAACACGCATGCAGATCGCGTTCATGGGGAGGATGAGGCCGCGCACGTCGCGATTCGGGCCAACTTTGCGCTGACCGGCCGGCATGCGCGGCCTCATCCTACAGGTCCGCGGCCTCACCCTCCCCATGTGCGGCCTCATCCTACAGATGCGCGGCCTCAACCTTCACATCTGGAACGTCCACAGCATCGCTGCGTGTTGCTCCGGTCACGACGCCGTGCCTATGGTGGACGCTGCAGGGGAGGGGGCATGACCGGTCCGGTTGTCGCAGGTGCTGATGAGAGCCAGGAGCCATCGATGGGGCAGAGCGCCGTCCAGTTGCTCCTGTTCGAGATCGACCATGCTCGGGATGCCAGTGGTCGGGATCCGTCCCGTACCCGCACCAACACGGTCGGCCTCTACGACTTGGCGCCGCGCTTCGTGTTCTATCCCGGCAGTGTTCCGGTGGCGGAGCGTGGCGAGGGAGGCCGCCCGTCGGAGAAAGCCATTGAGCGGGAGTTTGTCTTCCGCGGACGACCGTTCAGTCTGACCTTGAAACCAGCCACCATCAAGCGGCGCTACAAAACCGAACGCGGCGACGTCGAGGGATCGTGTCCCAAGACGTGGTGTAGCTGAGGAGAACCGGCCCGCCGAAGCGCCCCCAGAGCTGGCGTAGGCGGGCCG
>NZ_JAUQTX010000032.1:0-37185 GCF_059803775.1 Azospirillum sp. UFLA03-27
GCGTATAATCGTCGGCAGCGTCAGATGTGTATAAGAGACAGCGCCCGGACCGCCCAGCCAGAGGCGGAAGGCCCCCGACACCGCCGCCGCCGCCGCCCCGGCCAGAGCGCCGCCGAACGGACCGGCCAGCCCGACCATCACGTTGCGCGCGTCGATGAACAGGCCGGGCGCCACCCGCACCGGATCGGCCATGCCCAGCACCGCCACCCCGCCGAACATCAGGCCCAGGAGGGCATTGGCCAGCGGCGCCGGCCAGCCGGCGGCACGGCTGCGGATCTGCAGGAAGACGACCGCCACGACCGCGAACAGCCCGATGTTCTGCGCCAGCCCGAGCAGCAGTTCACTGGAAAGCATGGTCATCACAACCCCCTGGCGGTCCCGTTTCGCATTTTGCCTGTGCGGCGAGAGACGGATTCGCATCGTGCGACGCATTCCCGGCATACGGGCGGATGCCGCTCCGTTTCGGTCCGCCTGTCGTTTCCGGTCACGCAAAGGACGTGCCGCGTCGGAGGTGGTCGTCCATCCTGGGCAGCCCGACAGAGGCAACCTGTTCGGGATCACCATACGGGGTAGCGGAGCGACGGCACGGCGGGGCGGGAAAGGTCCCGCGTTCCGCACCGCGCCACGCCCTTCGGGGCACCCCTTCCACACCGGCAATCGTCGCAAATGCCATAGGCCTGTGACGTTCCGGGGATTTCCGCCGGGCGGTCCGGCCCGGCGGCCGCATGACCGGGTTAGTACCGAATTCCGGCGGGGCAAAAGGGCCTTCAATCCCGTTGGCGAAGCGGGATGCCGGCGGTACCGCGCCGGTGTCGCCCGAAGACCGCGCTCTCGCCCGAAGGGGTCCTCCTTTGGGATTCACGCCATGGAAAGCATCGGCAGGACGGCCATCGGGCCGGGGGGACGCGGACCGGAGGCGGTGACGGGAGAAGGTTTATGCAGCACGCCGTTGCCGGGGCCCCGCGGTTGTCCGTGGTGGTTCCCTGCTACAACGAGGCCGAGGGAATCGGCGAATTGCACCGCCGGGTGACCGCGGCCTGCCGCGCCGAGGTCGGGGAGGGCTATGAGCTGATCCTGGTGGATGACGGATCGCGCGACGGCACCTGGAGCCGCATCGCCACTCTGGTGCACGACGATCCGGCGGTGACGGGGGTGCGGCTGTCGCGAAACCATGGCCACCAGCTCGCCCTGACCGCCGGACTCCACGTCTGCCGGGGCGAACGCATCCTGATCATCGACGCCGACCTGCAGGACCCGCCGGAGTTGCTCACCACCATGATGGCCCGCATGGACGCCGGGGCCGACGTGGTCTACGGCACCCGCATGGCCCGCGACGGCGAGACGTGGTTCAAGAAGGGCACGGCGGCGCTGTTCTACCGCCTGCTCGACCGGCTGGTCGACATCGAGATCCCCAAGGACACCGGCGACTTCCGTCTGATGAGCCGCCGCGCCCTGGAGGTACTGAACGCCATGCCGGAGCAGCACCGCTTCATCCGCGGCATGGTGAGCTGGATCGGGCTGAAGCAGGAGCCGCTGCCCTACGACCGGCAGGCCCGCGCCGTCGGCGAGACCAAGTACCCGCTGGGCAAGATGATCCGCTTCGCGGTGGACGCCATCACCAGCTTCTCCATCAAGCCGCTGCGCGCCGCCTCCTACGTCGGCTTCTTCTTCGCGCTGTGCGCCGTGCTGGCGCTGGGCTACGCGCTGGTGAGCTGGGCCCAGCACGCGACGGTTCCCGGCTGGACCAGCGTGATGGTCGTCTCGCTGGTGCTGGGCAGCACCCAGCTTTTGATCCTAGGCGTCCTGGGCGAGTATCTGGGGCGGCTCTACATGGAGACGAAACAGCGGCCGCTGTTCGTGGTGGACCGTATCGCCCGCCATCCGGACGCCATGGCCGCCCAGGTCGCCGCCCAAGCCGCCGCCCAGACCGCGGCCGCCGAAGCCGGCGTGCAGGCCGCGCCGGACCCCGTCGTGGTGCATCTGGGGACCGGCATCGCCGCCGCCGCCGGAGCCTTCTCCCGCATCGAGGCCAAGAGCGGGGCCAATAGTTGAGCGGCACGGAAGGCCGGGGACGGGCCGTTCCCTGGACGGCCATCCGCTTCGCCCTGGTCGGCCTGCTGAACACCGGGGTGGATTTCGCGCTGTTCCTGGCGCTGGTGTCGCTGGCCGGGGCGCCCGTTCTGGCCGCCAACGCCGTGGGCTACGGCGCCGGGGTGCTGTGCAGCTTCCTGCTGAACCGCAGCTGGACCTTCCGCCTGCGCCGCGAGGCGGCGCCCATGGCCCGCCGCCTGCCGCTGTTCCTCGCCTTCAACCTCGTCGGGCTGGCGCTGTCCACGCTGGTGGTCGGTCTGCTGGTCCCCGCCGTTCCGCCGCTGGTCGCCAAGATCGCGGCGACCGCCGTCACCTTCGCCTGGAACTACTGGTCCAGCCGGCGCTTCGTCTTCACAGCACCAGCCGCCAATCCCCTCGTCTGACTCCAAGCCACCGGTTGCCCTGCCGGAGGGCGCGAGCGCTTTGCCGCAACGGCGAACCTTGACCGCCGGGCGGCCTACCCCAATCTATGACGGAGCGGCGCCGATCCTCCCCTTTCGGGCCGCCAGCCAGCCGGGCGCCGGAAACGGGCCCAATGTGCAACTCGCTCGCCTCTCGAGGAGGATGCGCCGTGACGACACGTCTTTCGCTCTTCAACAGTCCGCTGCTCCTGGGCTTCGACCAGTTCGAGCGCACGCTGGACCGCATCGCCAAGAATTCCGCGGAAGGCTATCCGCCCTACAACATCGAACAGATCGGGGACGAGGGCCTGCGCATCACGCTGGCCGTGGCCGGCTTCACCTCCGAGGACCTGTCGGTCCAGATCGAGGACAACCAGCTCGTCATCCGCGGCCGCCAGACCGACGACCGCTCGCGCATCTACCTGCACCGTGGCATCGCCGCCCGGCAGTTCCAGCGCAGCTTCGTGCTGGCGGAGGGGATCGAGGTGGTCGGCGCCTCGCTCGACAACGGCCTGCTCAACATCGACCTCAAGCGGCCCTTGCCGGAACCGAAGGTCCGCACCATCAAGATCGAGCAGCCCGCCCAGGCCGCCAGCGGCACCGCCGGACCGCAGACCATCGACGTCGCCCCCGACCGCGGCGACGCCTGACCGGTTTCGGCGCCAACAAGCGCGACTGCCCGCCGCCCACACCTCATCGACCGATTCGTCCAAAGGACTGCGTCATGAACAGCTTCGACACCGACAAGGCCGCGGCCTTCCTGCGCCAACTGTCGCCCCAGGACTTCGCCACCTTCGGGCTGGACCATGTGGCCTATGTCCGGCCGGTGACCGTCGACGACGCCCCGGCCTTCTCCGTCCACGCCGCCGACGGCACGCCGCTGACGGTGCTGGCCGAGCGCGACGTGGCCTTCGCCACCGTCCGCCAGAACGACATGGAGCCGCTGAGCGTCCATTGACGCCCGGGGCGTCCCGCTGATGACGCCCGGAGGTTTCGCCGAAACCTCTCCGGCCGAAAAACCCCACGGAAGGTTGCGAAAGGGCCGGTCCACCGCGGACCGGCCCTTTTCGTTTCTGTACGTCCGGTGCTATGACATTGCTCCGGGACGCCCCCTTCAACCCTTGCCTGCCCCCCTCAACCCGCTATCCTTGTGGGGGACCGCGAAAGTGGCCAAGCGGGCGGATGGGCGCCGGCTTGCGGGGAGATGGCATTGAGCGACGGGGCAGACACCAGCGAGGCTGTGGCGGAGGTTGCGGGGGACAAGTCGGCACGTCCCCAGGGCGGAGGCCGGCGCAGGCAGTGGGAGGACGAGGCCCGCGACGCGCTGCACATCATGCCGCTGTCGGCCATCCCGCTGGAAACGCCGGGTCTTCAGCACGCCCGGCTGATCAAGAACGTGCGGTTGCAGACCGTCGTCGAGATGTTCCACGACGTCCAGACCGGCAGCGGGCAGGTCTCGCCGCGCCACCTCACCGCCTATTTCGAATCCTACAAGGAGGAGGTGGAGCGCGACCTCGTCAAGATCGAGAAGATCGCCGCTGCCTCCAGCTTCGACGTCTACACCTCCCGCATCGAGCTGCGGCGGATGAACATCGATGTCAACAGCATCGAGTCGCTGACCCTGTCCGACCGCAAGAAGGAGGAGCTGACCAACTACATGCGCGTCTTCACGCGCCCGCTGGTCGAGTATGTCTACGGGTCCGAGGACATGCAGGTCCAGGACGTGAAGGACATCATCGGCATGTTCTCCAACCCCAACCGGGACGAGGCGCTGCGCAACCTGCGCATGATGGCCGACCGGCTGGACATCGAGCTGGGGGAGATCCCCCAATTCCTCGAGGAGTACGGAGACATCTTCCTGTCGCTGGCCTATTTCAAGAAATGCCTGGACGACATCGTCCCGGAGATCCAGCGCTTCCTTTCCTGGATGGCCGAGATCCGCAGCTCGACCGAGGTCAAGCGCGACGCCCGGCAGATGCGCATGCTCGACGAGATCAGCCGAGACCTGACCGACATCTCCACCTCGATCACCGGGCGGTTCGAGAGCTTCGACAACCGGTCCAAGGACTTCTGGCGCGACATCAACGCCGAGACCTTCCATTCCATCCGCGAGCTGATCGCCTCCCACCACGTCACCATCGGCGGCGTGCTGTGCGGTCTGGCGGTGAAGATGGACCTGTGGAAGGCCCGCTTCGCCCGCGGCGGCGGCGGCCCGAACCGGCGCATGGAGTTCGTGAAGTCGGAAATCCTGCCCGGCCTGTCCCACATCAAGTCGCTGGAACAGTCCGCCCGCTCCGCCAGCGCGTGAGGAGCCCTCCACGGCACGGCTCCGGTCGCCCGGAACGGCGGTTCACTCCGTCAGGGGCACCCTGGCGGTCACCGTCCCCCCGTCCGGCACCGCCAGGGCGAAGGCGTCGAAGGCCGGCGGGCCGAAGGCGCTGCCCGTCGCCCCGCCGCTGAAGCCGTAGGGCTCGCCCGGCATACCCAGCAGGTTTGTGGTGAGCACCGAGTCGCCGTTCCTATCCTGAAACACAGCAACTCCGTAGCGCCCCGCCGGCAGCTTGGCGAAAACCGCCGTCACCTCCGTCCCCGACGCCTCCAGGATTTGCCCGGCGAAACGCCGCTCCGCTTTGTAGGCATCGGCGCCGTCATACAAAGCGATCCACAGTTTGCCCTGTTGGGGCTTGACGTTGCCGATGGTTGCGCGAAGCTCCCCCGCGCAGACTCCCGCCGCGGCGAGGGTCAGCGTCATCGCGCCGACCAACCCCAATCCGACCCGACATGCGCCTCCCATTTCCTGTCCCTTTCCTTCGCCGTGGGGGAACCATCGCCTTTCCAACCCGGTCCCTTCCATGCCTGAAGGAGCGGTCGGCGGGCCACCGCCGCTGCGGGACCGGCGGGATGCGGCTTCGCGAAACGCCGGAAACGGCGTTTCACGATGCGTGAAACGGAGGCTCCCGCGGCGGGGCAGCCCCGCACGCCCTACCACCGCCGGCTGCTGGGCCGGCGCCTGCCCGTGCTGCTGGCCGCCGCGCTGGTGCTGACCCTGCTGGGTCCGTTCGGCACCTTCGCGGATCTGACGCTGGCGCAGCGGCTGGCTTACTGGTGCGGGCTGATCGGGCTGGGCGGTCTCGCCTTCGAGCTTCTGACCCTGGCCGCCGGCCATCGGCTGAGGGAGCGGGCGGGGGCGTGGCGCGCCATGCTGGCCGGGGTGATCCTGGCGGTGGCGGCGCTGATGACGCTGACCGTGGCGCTGCTTGAAAGGACGTTGCGCGGGATGGATTTTTTGCGCCCGCTGGGGTTGGCGGAGCTGTTCGTCTACGTCGTCCTCGTCACCCTGCTGGTGTCCGCCATTCCGGTCTGGCTGGAGTTGCGCGACCGCGGGCTTCTCGCCGGCCCCACGCCGCCGCCATCCGCGCCCGTCCCGGGCAACGCACCGGCATCCCCGGCGGAGCGGCCGG
The DNA here is from genome assembly GCF_059803775.1 of Azospirillum sp. UFLA03-27. Taxonomy (NCBI): domain Bacteria; kingdom Pseudomonadati; phylum Pseudomonadota; class Alphaproteobacteria; order Rhodospirillales; family Azospirillaceae; genus Azospirillum; species Azospirillum sp. UFLA03-27. The sequence goes on from NZ_JAUQTX010000032.1 coordinate 5,954, forward strand.
AGCCCACCTTCCTCGCCCGCCTGCCCGCGCGGCTCGGCCGGGACCTTCTGGCGCTGGAGATGGAGGACCATTACGTCCGCGTCCACACGGCGGAGGGCAGCGACCTGATCCTGATGCGGCTGCGCGACGCCATCGCGGAGCTGGCCGGGCTTGAGGGGATGCAGGTCCACCGCTCCCACTGGGTCGCCGCCGCGGCCGTCGCCGGGGTGGAGCGCAAGCCGGACGGCAAGCTGGTGCTGGTTCTGCGCAACGGCCGTCGCGTGCCGGTCAGCCGCAGTTACGCGGCGGCGGTCCGCGAGGCGGGCTGGACGGAGAAGACGGGTCCGTAACCAGCGCCCCCTCAACGCACACGAAGACCCTGTGAAAACCCGAACAGAGGCGGACACCCCACGCAATAACGGGTTCTTTCTCTATCACCATTGGGCGGCCATTACCGTTGAATTCTTGTTAGGTCATTCAAAGTGCCGACACCCTAAGGCTTTCATTCAATAATTCACTTCAACACGCCGTCGCGATGGCATACCATAGAAATCACAGGCACTTTCCTATCAAGGGCATCGAAAACAATAAGGCAATCCAGGCGATAAGAACGCCAAATTTACGCCTACGCCGTGAAGTCTTTCAGTCTTCATTGAGTTGTCAGAGAGCGATCTCACCGCTTCCCCTCGCGTAGCCGGGCATTCCCCTCCTCCCTCGTCGCTCGCCTCCCGCCGCAGAACCGGGTTCGGGACCGCCGACCCGCGTCGCCGTTCCACCCAAACCTTGCGGGTCCCATGACGTACCGCCCCGACATCGACGGCCTTCGCGCGGTATCGATCCTTTCGGTTCTGCTGTTCCATGCGAAGTTTTCCCTGTTCAGCGGCGGATACGTCGGCGTCGATGTGTTCTTCGTGATTTCCGGTTACCTCATCGGCTCGATCGTTCTGAACGACGCGCAGCGCGGCCGCTTTTCCCTCACCGACTTTTATGTCCGCCGCATCCGCCGCATCCTTCCCGCCCTGTTCGCGGCGCTGGCGGTCACCGCGGTGCTCGCCCTGTTTTTGCTGTCGCCCCAGGAGTTGAAGAGTTTTTCCCAGAACCTCGCGGCGACCACGCTGTTCTCGTCCAACATCGTCTATTATCTGAAGTCCAGTTACTTTGAGAACGCGGCGGAGATGAACCCACTTCTCCACACCTGGTCGCTGGGGGTGGAGCAGCAATTCTACATCGTCTTCCCACTCGCCGTGCTGGCCCTGCTCCCGTACGGGCGTTCGGTGTGGGTCGCCGTCCTGCTGGCGGCGGCGGCGGCGTCCTTCGCCTTGGGCATATCGCTGGTCCGGGATCATCCGGTGGCGGCCTTCTACCTGCTGCCGCCCCGGCTGTGGGAGTTGGTGTTGGGCGCCCTTCTCGCCTTCGGCGCCGTTCCGGACATCCGCGGCCGCGCGGTGCGGGAGTTGGCCTGCATGGTCGGTGCCGCCCTGATCCTCGTCAGCGTGTTCGCCCTATCCGAGGCCACGGCCTTTCCAGGCTACGCCGCGCTGCTGCCTTGCCTGGGCGCAGCGCTGATCATCCATGCGGGGCGGCTCGACGATGGTCGGGAGAGTGCTGACGCTGCGCCCCATGGTCTTCATCGGCCTGATCTCCTACTCCATGTACATCTGGCATTGGCCGCTGATGGTCTTCGCGCGGTTCTACAAGGGGCGGGACCTGACCACCAAGGAGACGCTGGTCCTTCTCGCGGCCATCGCCGCGGTGTCCGTGCTGTCCTGGCGGCTGATCGAAATTCCCTTCCGCAAACCCAGGGCAAATCTCGGGACGGAGTCGGGACGCCGGCCGTCCAAGGTCTTCGCCCGGACCGGCTGGGTCATGGCGGGGTTGGCGGGGGTCGGGCTGCTCGGCCATCTGTCCAACGGGCTGCCGCAGCGCTTCACCGACTACACGCCGCAGGACATCTCAGGGCGGGAACTCTACAAGGAACACACCTGCTTCCTCGAAACCGACCAGTCCCCCGAGGCGTGGCCGGGCGTGGAGAACTGCCGGATCGGCCCCCTGAAGGCGGAGGCGCCCACCGCCCTGCTGTGGGGGGATTCCTTCGCGGCCCATTATGTGCCGGGGCTCCAGACCGTCGCCGACACCCTGCCCTACAACATCGTCCAGTACACGGCGTCGGGCTGCCCGCCCATCAGGGATCTGTCCGTCAACGCCCGCCCGAACTGCCAGGACTTCAACAGCCGCGTCGACGAGATCATCGACCGCAACGGCATCCGCACCGTTATCATGGCGGCGCGGTGGGAATGGTACATGGACACGAACGCCCTCGATCTCCGCCGCCTGCACGCGACCGTGGAGGCCCTGCTGAACCGGGGCATCCGCATCGTGGTGCTGGGGCAGAGCCCGGTGTTCCGCTTCCGCAACCCCTACGACCACACCTACTTCATGAAGTCGGATCGGGCCTATTCGATCACCGGCCGAGCCGCCGACCAGCCGGTCATCGCCGCGACGCAAGGCGCGCAGTTCGTCGACACCTCTGACTATTTCTGCGACCCCGACCCCTGCAAGGCCCACCCGCTCTGCCGGATCAGGGACGACCAGGGCTTCTACTTCCTGGACCAGGGCCATTTCTCGACCCGTGGCAGCACCCTGATCGTGCAGAGCATCCAGGAGAGCCTGCGCAGCCCCGACCCGTCTTACGGGGAGTGATACCCCACCGGAACGCCGCGAGGCGGGAAGGCGTGGCCGCCCCCCGCCCCGGCGGCCATCGCTACTTCGCCAGATTGCGCAGGACGAAGTTCAGCACGCCGCCGTTCCGGTAATACTCGACCTCGTCCACCGTATCGATGCGCAGCAGCAGCGGCACCTGCCGGGTCTGGCCATCGGCGCGGGTGATGGTCATCGTCACGTCCTTGCGCGGGCGCAGGTCCTGCTCGATGCCGTCGATGTCGAAGGTCTCGGTGCCGTCCAGCGCCAGATCGTTGCGGGTCAGCCCGTCCTTGAACTGCAACGGCAGGATGCCCATCCCGACGAGGTTGGAGCGGTGGATGCGCTCGAAGCTCTCGGCGATCACGGCGCGGATGCCCAGCAGCTTGGTGCCCTTGGCCGCCCAGTCGCGGCTGGAGCCGGTGCCGTACTCCTTGCCGGCGATCACCACCAGCGGCACGCCCTCCTGGGCGTAGCGCATCGCCGCGGTGTAGATCGGCAACTGCTCGCCCGAGGGGTAGTGCCGGGTCTCGCCGCCCTCCACGCCCGCCAGCATCTCGTTGCGGATGCGGATGTTGGCGAAGGTGCCGCGCATCATCACCTCGTGGTTGCCGCGCCGCGCGCCGTAGGAGTTGAAGTCCTGTGGGCGCACCTGATGGCTCAACAGATACTCGCCGGCCGGGCTGGTCTTCTTGATAGAGCCGGCGGGCGAGATGTGGTCGGTGGTGATGCTGTCGCCCAGAACGGCCAGCGCGCGGGCGCCCCGCACGTCGCTCACCGCGTCGGGGGTCTTCGGCATGTCGGCGAAGAAGGGCGGCAGCTTCACGTAGGTGCTGCCCGCCTGCCACTCGTAGGTCTGGCCCTCGGCGGTCCGGATGCCGCGCCACTGCTCCGGCCCCTCGAACACGTTGCCGTAGCGGCTGCGGAACATCTCCGCCGACAGCGAGGCGTCGATGGCGTCCTGGACCTCCTGGTTGGTCGGCCAGACGTCCTTCAGATAGACGGGCTGGCCGTCATGGCCGGTGCCGATGGGGTCCTTGGCCAAGTCGATCTTCATGTTGCCGGCCAGCGCGTAGGCGACGCACAGCGGCGGCGAGGCCAGATAGTTCGCCCGCGTGTGCGGGTTCACCCGGCCTTCGAAGTTGCGGTTGCCCGACAGCACCGCGGCGACCACGAGGTTGCCCTCCTCCACCGCCGCGGCGATGGGGTCGGGCAGCGGGCCGCTGTTGCCGATGCAGGTGGTGCAGCCGTAGCCGACGATGTTGAAGCCGAGCTGGTCGAGGTAGGGCTGGAGGCCGGCCTTGGCCAGATAGTCGGTGACCACCTGCGATCCCGGCGCCAGCGAGGTCTTGACCCAGGGTTTGGACTTCAGCCCCTTCTCCACCGCCTTGCGGGCGAGCAGGCCGGCGGCCACCAGCACCGCCGGGTTGGAGGTGTTGGTGCAGGAGGTGATGGCGGCGATCACCACCGCCCCCTGGTCGAGGCTGTAGCCGCAGCCCTGGACGGGGACGGAGCGGTCGGCGTCCTCCGCCTTGAAGGTGCCGACCAGATCGCCGCTGAAGCTCTGCGCCGCCTGGGACAGCGGCACGCGGTCCTGCGGGCGCTTCGGGCCGGCCAGCGACGGCTCGACCGTCGTCATGTCCAGCTCCAGCGTGTCGGTGAAGACGGGGTCCGGGGTGCCGGCGTCGCGCCACATGCCCTGGGCGCGGGCGTAGGCCTCGACCATCGCCACGCGGTCGGCGTCGCGGCCGGTGAAGGTCAGGTAGCGGATGGTCTCCGCGTCGATCGGGAAGATGCCGCAGGTGGCGCCGTATTCCGGGGCCATGTTGCCGATGGTGGCGCGGTCGGCCAGCGTCAGGTGGTCCAGACCGGACCCGTAGAACTCCACGAACTTGCCGACCACGCCCTTCTTGCGCAGCATCTGGGTGACGGTCAGCACGAGGTCGGTGGCCGTCGTGCCCTCCTTCAGCCGCCCGGTCAGCTTGAAGCCGACAACCTCGGGAATCAGCATGGAGATGGGCTGGCCGAGCATGGCCGCCTCCGCCTCGATGCCGCCGACGCCCCAGCCGAGCACGCCCAGCCCGTTCACCATGGTGGTGTGGCTGTCGGTGCCGACCAGCGTGTCGGGGTAGGCGACCAGCTTGCCCGCCGGGTCGGTGTCGGTCCACACGCCCTGCGCCAGATACTCGACGTTCACCTGATGACAGATGCCGGTGCCCGGCGGCACGACGCGGAAATTGTCGAAGGCTTTCTGGCCCCAGCGCAGGAAGGCGTAGCGCTCCAGGTTGCGCTCGAACTCCAGCTCGACGTTCTTCTCGAAGGCGGACGGGTTGCCGAAGTAATCGACCATCACCGAGTGGTCGATGACCAGATCGACCGGGACCAGCGGGTTGATCTTCTTGGGATCGCCGCCCAGCGCGGCCATCGCCTCGCGCATCGCGGCGAGATCGCAGACCGCCGGCACGCCGGTGAAGTCCTGCATCAGCACGCGCGCCGGGCGATAGGCGATCTCACGGTCGGACCGCTTGTCGTGAAGCCACTGGGCCACCGCTTTGACGTCGTCGGTGGACACGGTGCGCCCATCCTCGAAGCGCAGGAGATTCTCCAGCAGCACCTTCATGGAATAGGGCAGCCGGGAGAGGTCGCCCAGCCCGGCGTCCTCCGCAGCCTTGATGCTGAAATAATCGTAGCTCTTGCCCCCGACGGACAGGGAACGGCGGGTTTTCAGCGAGTCCTGACCGGTGAACGTCGTCACGGCACCCCTCCTTCGCGTTATTGGCGGACCGGCCGGGCGGCGGCCATGGTTTCCGCATGTCTCAACCGCCTGATTTAGTGCCGGTCCCGCCCCCCTTCAAACGGCGCCTTGCAAAGGGCAGGCAAGCGGAAGCGTGGGGGCTGCGCTCTCTTCGTGCGAAACGGGGCCGGTCCGTACTAGAATCGCGCAAAACGACAACCAAGCGAATGGGCGGAACGGCCCGGCGCGCGACGGGTGGAGGAAACGGAATGGCATGGCGCGCCCCAGCTTTGGCGGCCGTGGCCCTGGCGATGGCGGTGCTGTGCGCCCCGGCCAAGGCCACTTCGGAGTCGCCGCAAGGGGCGCAGTTCTTCCCCCACCTTGTCTACCGCAGCGGCCCCTACGCGCCCTACGGCATCCCGCTGGCCGACGGGGTGGCCGATTATCTGACGCTGGTCAACCGGCGCGATGGCGGCATCGGCGGGGTGCCCATCGCCTGGGAAGAGTGCGACACCGGCTACAACACCGACCGCGGGGTGGACTGCTACGAGCGGCTGAAGGCCAAGGGGCCGACCGGCGCCGCCGCCGTCCTGCCGCTGTCCACCGGCATCACCTACGCCTTGATCGAACGCGGGGCCGCCGACCATATCCCGGTCTTCTCCTCCGGCTACGGGCGGGCGGACGTGTCGGACGGGCGGGTCTTCCCCTACGCGGTCAACGCCCCGGCCAGCTATTGGACGGGCATCGACGCCGCGATCAGCCACATCGCAGCGGAGCTGGGCGCCACGGAGCTGGGCGGGACGGAGCGGCTGCGCGGGCGGAGAATCGCCTACGTCTATCACGACAGCGCCTTCGGCAAGGAGCCGCTGCCCATGCTGGAGGCGCTGCGCGGCCGGCTCGGCTTCGAGATGCGCAGCTTCCCCGTCGCCCCGCCCGGGCTGGACCAGCGCGCCGTCTGGACACAGATCGCCCGCCACTACCGGCCCGATTACGTGATCCTGTGGGGCTGGGGCGTGCAGAACTCCACCGCCCTGCGCGAGGCCGCCGCCGCCGGCTATCCGGCCGACCGCATGATCGGCGTCTGGTGGGCCGGGTCGGAGCTGGACGTCCGGCCGGTCGGTGCGGCGGCGGTCGGATACAAGGCGGTGGCCTTCCACGCCGCCGGGGCGGACCTGCCGGTGATCCGCGCCATCCGCGAGCAGGTCCACGCCCACGGGCTGGGAACCGGCGATCCCGGCCAGATCGGCACGGTGCTCTACAACCGCGGGGTCTTCAACGCCGCCGTCCTGGTCGAGGCCATCCGCACCGCGCAGGGCAAATACGGGCGCCGGCCGCTGACCGGGGCGCAGGTCGCCTGGGGCTTCGATCATCTGGACCTGACCGCCGAACGGCTGGCCGATCTGGGGCTGGACGGCTTCATGCAGCCGCTGCGCATCACCTGCGCCGACCATGAGGGGATCGTGCCGCTGCATGTGCAGCAGTGGGACGGGGAGCGCTGGCTGGACGTCTCCGGCCCCATCGAGCCGCGCCGCGCCCTGATCCGCAAACTGGTGGCGGAGTCGGCCCGGCGTTTCGCGGCGGAGCGCAAGATCGAGCCACGCGCCTGCGATTAGGAAATCGTCAGGTCGGGCGCATCGCCACGTAGCGGCAGAAACGCAACCCGCTGCCCAGCACGCGCAGCCGCGACCACCACAGCGCCAGCTCGCGGGCCAGCGCCTTGAGCACGCGGGGCTCGGGGGCGGCGGTCTTCAACGCCTCGCCCAGCCGACGCACCCGCTCCACGGCCTGACGACGGTGGAACTGGGTCAGATCCTCGGAAATGCGCAGGTCCAGGTTGCGCTGTGTCAGCTCATCAGCCATGCGGGTGCCCGACCAGGGATAGACCTCCAGCGGCTCGGAGTCGCGCCAGCCGTTCCAGCTTTCCCAGGAGGACGGCGTGCCCTCGATCACATAGTCGAACAGCAGCACGCCGCCCTTCGGCTTCACGCAGTCGCAGACGCGGTCGAGGAAATTCTCCTTGTCGCGCACCCGGTGCATCACCCGGTCGGCCAGCACGAGGTCGAAGGAGCCCGCCTGGTTGAAATGCTCGGGGTCGTAATGGCCGATCGGCGCCTTCTTCGACACACCCAGCGCCTTGGACCGCTCCATCCCCAGCTTCGCCAGCAGGGGCGACATCTCCAGCCCGGTTACCCAGGTGTCGTAGCTGTCGACGATACCGCGCGCTGGCCCGCCCAGCCCCGCCGAGAGATCCAGCACGCTCTTGGCCGGGTTCAGCCCGAAGGAGCGGACGGATTCGACCATCCATTGCGCGTCACCGGGACCGACGCAGTCCTGCCCCCACAGCATCTGCGCCCCTTCCGTGCGGGCGACCGACCAGACCGGTTCGCCCTGACGGTCCAGTTGCAGATTCTCCAGCCGTTCCAGGTCGGCATCGGGCCGCGGCGCCTCGGGCGGCAGGGCGGCAGCCGGCACGGCGGAACCCAGCGCCGCCACCGGGCCGCGCAGGGGCAGGCGGGAGGCGGGGGCGGTGCGGGCCAGCCGGGACAGGGCGGCGAGGTCGTAGCCTTCCCACCAGGCGACGAATTTCGTCCGCCAGTCGGGATTGCGCCAGCGCTCCCTATCCTGAAAATTGTGCCGCATCCGGCGCTGCGTTTCCAAAATTGCTGCCCCACGAAGGACGGCCACCGCCGGCATCAACGGATACCGCACAATATAGAGGTAGACCTCAACAGTCGGGGAGTCAAGTAACCAGCACGAACAGTTGGAGAGGACTTGCATGAACTGTCGCGAAAATTTTATCTAACTGTGAAATATTTCCGCAACACCCACCTCTTGCGGTCCCGAAGGCGGCGCGCGGCACGGTGGCCGAAGCGCGCCGCGTTGCAGCATCGCGGCGCAATGCCTATAGTTCCGCCCCAGCACCCCGCAGCCTGTCCCCACACCGCTCAAGGAGCACCGGCGTGCCACACAAGACCGGCAATCCCTGGACCGTCCTGACGACCAAGCCGATCTACGAGAATCCGTGGATGCGGGTGGTGGAGCACGACGTGCTGACCCCGCTCGGCACCCCCGGCATCTACGGCGTCATGCACGCCCAGAATCTGGCGACCGGGGTGCTTCCCATCGACGACCAGGGCCGCGTCACGCTGGTCGGCCAGTACCGCTTCCCCTTGGAGCAGTACAGTTGGGAAATCCCGGAGGGCGGCGGCAAGAAGGGCGTCGAACCGGTGGAGTCGGCCAAGCGGGAGCTGCTGGAGGAGACCGGCCAGAGCGCCCGCCACTGGCTGCCGATCCTGACCATGCATCTGTCCAACAGCATCACCGACGAGACCGCCCATTGCTTTCTCGCCTGGGGGATCGAGCAGGGGCAGGCCGAACCGGAGGAGACCGAGGTCCTGCAACTGCGCCACGTCCCCTTCGCGGAGGCCTACGCCATGGTCAAGCGCGGGGAGATCACCGACGCCATCGCGGTGGCCTGCCTACTGAGGGTCCGCCTGATGGCGCTCGACGGCGACCTGCCCGAGGACGTCACCCGCCTGATCCTGGGCTGAGGGGCGAAGAGATCATGCAGGCCGTCGCCATCGACTTCGAAACCGCCAACGAATCGCGGACCAGCGCCTGCTCCATCGGCGTCGCCTGGATTGAGGACGGGCGCGTGGTGGAGACCGAGGAGCATCTGATCCGCCCGCGGGAGATGCGCTTCAACCCCTTCAACACCGCTGTCCACGGCCTGCGGGCGGAGGATGTCGCCGGCGCGCCGGAGTTTCCCGAGGTCTGGCACCGCTTCGCCCGCCGGCTGGATGGCCGGCTGGTGCTGGCCCACAACGCCTCCTTCGACATCAGCGTGCTGCGCCACACGCTGGACGATTACGGGCTGGTGTGGCCGGCCTGCAGCTACCTCTGCACGGTGGTGCTGGCGCGCCGGGCGTGGCCGCAACTGGCCGCGCACAAGCTGAATTATCTGGCCGACCATCTGGGGATTGCGCTCGACCACCACCGCGCCGGCAGCGACGCCGAGGCCTGCGGGCGCATCGCGCTCGCCGCCACCAGCGTTCTGGGGCTGGAGCGGCTGGCCGACATCGCCGCGGCCACCGGCATCACGTTCGGGCAGCTGGCGCCGGGCGGCTACAGCCCCTGCAAGGGCGGCAACCCGCCGCGGCGGCGCAAGCTGGTGCCGGTGGTTTAGAGGGAAGCGTGTGGGGCAAGTGCTTCACACGCCACTCCGCTCCGGAAACAGCCCTGCCAATCCTTCCGCGCTTGCCGGACACACGCCGCGCTCGGTCACCAGACCGGTCACCAGACGGGCCGGGGTCACGTCGAAGCCGTAATTGACCGCCGGGCTGCCGGCTGGGGTGACGCGGATGGTTTCGATCCGCCCGTCGGCGGTGATGCCGGTCAGCTCGGTCACCTCGCGGGAGTCGCGCTCCTCGATGGGGATCTCCTTCACCCCGTCCGCCATCCCCCAGTCGATGGTCGGCGAGGGCAGCGCGACGTAGAAGGGCACGCCGTTGTCGTGGGCGGCCAGAGCCTTGAGGTAGGTGCCGATCTTGTTGCAGACATCGCCGGTCGCCGTGGTGCGGTCGGTGCCGACGATGCACAGATCCACCATGCCGTGCTGCATCAGATGGCCGCCGGTGTTGTCCACCACCACCGTGTGGGGCACGCCGTGGCGGTTCAGCTCCCAGGCGGTCAGGCTGGCGCCCTGGTTGCGCGGGCGCGTCTCGTCCACCCAGACATGCAGGCGGATGCCCTCCTCGAAAGCGACATAGACCGGGGCGAGCGCGGTGCCCCAATCGACGGTGGCGAGCCAGCCGGCGTTGCAGTGGGTCAGCACGTTCACCGCCTCGCCCGGGCCCTTGCGGCGGGCGGCCTCGCGGATCAAAGCGGCGCCGTGCTCGCCGATGGCGCGGTTGATGGCAACATCCTCGTCGCAGACCGCGGCGGCTTCGGCGTAGGCGGCCTCGGCGCGGGCGGCGGGCGGCAGCGGAGCCAGACGGGCGCGCATCCGCTCCAGCGCCCAGCGCAGGTTGACCGCGGTCGGGCGGGTGGCGAGCAGCCGCGCGCCGGCTTGCTCCAGCGCGGCATCGGACGGGTCGGCCCGCATGGCCAGCGCGACGCCGTAGGCGGCGGTCGCCCCGATCAGCGGCGCCCCGCGCACCAGCATGGCGCGAATGGCGTGGGCGGCTTCCTCCAGGTTGGTCAGCCGCGCGACGGCGAAATCATGCGGCATCCGCGTCTGGTCGATGATCTCCACAGACCAGCCGTCCTGCGCCAGCCAGATGGTGCGGTAGGCCGTGCCGTCGATCTTCATACGCCATACTCCCCGCGCTCGATGCTGCTTCGGCCTTTCGGCCCGGCGCGACAATAGGGGGTGGCGCGGCGCGGTTCAACGGGCGTACCCAGGGAACAGGAGCCTGCAAAAAAGTGTTGGTCCGCCACGAAAGCCACGACCATCGATGCTCAACGGCCTCTCCCCCATGCCCCTGCGCGCCCTGCGATCCAAAGGTTCCCCTCTGCTCTACCGGATGCCGGGGTCGGCGCTGGTCCTGATGGTCTGCGCGGTGGCGCTGCTGCTGACGCTCGGGCTGTCGGCCAGCTTCGCGTTGCGCGACCGGGCAGCGGCCCTGCAGCACGCCCAGGACACCGCCGGCAACGCGAGCCTGCTGGTCGCGGAGCACGCGGCCCGGCTGGTGGAGACCAGCGACCTGATCCTGAAGCAGGCGGTCCAGTTCGCCGGACCGGCGGACGCCCCGCTGCCCAGCGACCGGGCGGGCTGGGAGCGCTACGCGGCGCTGGTGCGGGGCACGCCCTATCTGGTGTCGATCTGGCTGTTCGACGCCGAGGGGAACGCCGTCCTGACCACCCGCCGCTTTCCCACCCCGGCGATGAACGTCGCCGACCGCGACTATTTCGTGGCCCAGCGGGCCGGCGGCAGCGAGGCGGGCGGCCATCTCTTCATCACCGCACTGGACAACAGCCGCTACAGCCAGGAGCCGCTGATCCTCCTCTCGCGCCCGCTGGCCGCCGCACCGGGGCAATTCCGCGGCGTGGCCCTGGTCGCCGTCTCGCCGCGCTACGTCCGCGACATCTACAAGAGCTTCGACTTCGACTACGCCCGCTCCATCACCCTGCGCCGGGCCGACGGCAGGGTGCTGCTGCACGAGACCCAGGGGCCGGACGCCACCGACAGCGCGTTGGCGGAGGCCGCCGGGGAGCCGGAAATCTCCGCGCTGCGCCGGGTGGACAGTGTACCCGTGACCGCCGAGGTGGCCATCCCGGTGAGCAGCGTCATGGATCGCTGGCACGGGCAGCTCTGGACCTACATCTCCTACGCGCTGGCGGCCTTGGCCGCCGTGGCGGTGATCGGCGGGATGGCCCTTCAGCGCGCCCGGCGGGAGCGGCAGGCGGAGAACGCGCTCCAGCACGCCTACGACACGCTGGAGGAACGGGTCCTGCAGCGCACGGCGGAGCTGGCGCAGACCAACGCCCAGCTCGAAACGGTGGTGACCGACAAGGAGGTTTTGCTGAAGGAGGTTCAGCACCGGGTGAAGAACAACCTTCAGGTCATCTGCAGCCTGTTGCGCCTTCAGGCCGCCCGCATCGACGAGCCGGCCCGCCGCGCCTTCGACGAGAGCCTGCGCCGCATCCAGTGCATGAGCCTGATGCAGGAGCTTCTCTACCGCTCCGAGCAGCCGGCGCGCATCGACTTCGCCGACTATCTGCGCCAGCTCTGCGACGGGCTGGTCCGCTCGACCAACCCGACCGGGGCGCGGCTGACGGTGAACGCCCCCCAGCCCTGGAGCCTCGACGTTGATCAGGCCACCCCGCTCGCCCTGATCGCCAGCGAGCTGGTGTCGAACGCGCTGCTCCACGCCTTCCCCCTCGGCCATCCCGGCACGGTGAGCGTGGAGCTGCTGCCGGAGGGGAGCGAGGGCATGCGGATGGTGGTGCGCGACGACGGCACCGGCCTGCCGCCCGATCCGTCCGCCGCGCAAAGCCGCGCGACCGACAAGCGCCAGAGCGGGCTGGGGCTGGTTCTGGTCCGGGCGCTGGCCCAGCAGGCCGGGGCGGCGGTGACCATCGACCGCCAGCCGGACGGCGGACCGGGCACCCGCTTCATCGTGTCGGTGCCGACCCTCGCCAAGACGCAGACGAAAGCCGCCTGAAAGGGGTCAGCCTGAAGTGGGCCGCCCGAGGAGCCGTCAGGGCCGCGGCGGCTCCAGGCGCAGATAGACCATGGCGGAAGCGAGCGCGCTGGCGTAGGCGTCCACCCCGGCGCGCGGCGGCAGGTCGAGATCGCGCAGGATGCTGTCCAGCCGCAGATCGACCGCGTATTTGCCGGGCGCCTTGGCCTTGCGGCCGTAATACAGGCTGGACACCTCGATGCGCTGGTTCGGCAGCGCCATGCCGACCATCGGCTGCACCAACCGGTCGAGAAGCCCCACGGTGAAATCCAAGTAGTACCCGACCAGCGGCCGGTTGCCGATGAAGGCCAGCAGGCGGGACAGCGCGGGCTCCGCCGGTTCGGTGGGCCAGAAGGACAGGATCAGGCGCTGGCTGGTCAGGACGCGGCCGCCGCGGATGCGCAGCGCCGCGACGCCGCGCAGATCGGCCGTGGCCGCATCGAAGGAGGTGGCCTCGCAATGGATCGCCACCCGCTCCCCGGTCTCCTCCCCGGACAGCAGCAGGGCTCGATCGGGATGTTCGGGCATCGCCGGAACGGACGGCGCTCCCCCGTTGGCCACCACGCTGGCAATGGTCTCGGTCGGCATGCCGCCTCCTCTCCCCGCGCGCCCGGCGGGTCAATGGTTCAGGTGGAAGTGGTAGGCGAGCAGTTCCTTGAACTTCTTCACCAGCGCCAGACAATCCTTGAACTGGTCGCGGTCGAGCTTGCCCAAGGTCTCCGTACGGACGAGGTTGTCGGTCTGGGTGCCGGACACGCTGCCGTCCAGCCCGGCCTTCAGCCGCAGCGTGGACAGGAAGGTGAAGGCGTCGGCCAGTTCGCCCGCCATGCTGCGGTCGAAAACGCCCTGGTCGGCGAGCGCCCAGATGCGTTCGGTCGTGTTGGTCTCCGCCATGTGCTTCTCCAGCGCCAGCGCGCGGACGCCGTGGACGATGGGGAAGATGCCGGCCTTCTTGATGTCCACCGCCTCGCTGCGGCGCCGTTCGAACAGGCCGCCGAACAGACCCGACGGCGTGTCGAACGCGAGCGCCGGGCGGGCGAAGGCGGTGAAGAACATCTGGTTGTCCTGAAGCCGGCCCAGCAGGTAGCCCTTCGCCTCGGCCAGCAGGGCGGCGTCCCCGGCCACCGCCGCCGCGTCGTAGAAGATGGCGAGGTTCATCTGCGCCGCTTCGTCCGGCCGGTGGATCCAGTGGAAGAGGGAATCCTTGTACAGCGCCAGCGGGCGCGTCCAGTCCGGGTTGGACACCATGATGCGCCCCGGGCAGGGCGGGTAGCCGAACTCGACCAGATGGCGGGTGAAGGCGTCGGTCACCTGCGACAGGGATGGGCAGTCGTAGCCGTCGCGCAGGATCAGACCGTTGTCCTGGTCGGTCTTCAGAAGCTGCTCGCCGCGCCCCTCGCTGCCCATCACGATCAGGCAGGAGTTGGCCAAAAGGTCGGGCGGCGCCAGCAGTTCGAACAGGCGGCGGAAGATCTTGCGGTTCAGCTCGGTCACGAGGTCGGCGATGAAGGACACCTTGACGCCCGTGCCGTGCAGCGTGCGGATCAGCCCGACGATGTCCTGGCTGGCCCGGCCCAGATCCTCCGGCGTGGCGGCGCGGTCGACCTTGAGCGCGACGACCTGGGAATGGTTGGACAGGACGGCCAGCAGGTCGGTCTGCTCCAGCAGGCCGGCGACCGCGCCCTGCTCGGTGATGACCAGACGGCGCACCGAATGCTTGGTCATCAGGATCAGCGCGTTGAACAGCAGGTCGTCGCGATCCAGAGCCAGCAGCTCGTAGCGGGCGAGCGGCCCCACCGGGCTGTCCACCGGCCGCCCCTCCAGCACCACGAGGTCGCGCAGGTCGGTGCCGGTCAGGATGCCGACGCGCCCCCCGTTTTTCGGATCGCCATCCCGGACCAGCACGCTGCTCGCCTGGTTCCGCTTCATCGCCGCCGCCGCGTCGCGCAGGGACGCCCCGGCCTCGACGAAGACCGGTGGGTGCAGATAGGCCTGCCGGATGCGCGCCATCGTCAGCGCGGCGGTTTCGCGGTTGGATCGCTCGTTGGCCAGCGCGCTCAGCCGGTCGGCGAACGCCTGCTGGATCACCGCGCCGAAGGCGGCGTTCTCGTGCGCCAGTTCGAGAAGGATCGGACGCGGCACCAGATCGCACAGCGTGTCCTCCGCCGCGACGAAGCTGCGCGCCTGCCCGTCGGAGAACAGCGCCTGGAGGTCGAAGCTGTCGTGGGCGCCGTGCACCGCCACCACCTCGCCGCCCCGGCGTTCGTGGACCAGCCCCTGCCGCACCACGAACAGGCAATCCGCCGGCTCGTCCCGGCTCAGGATCACGCCGTCCCGGGCGTAGACGCCGAGGTCGAGCGCGGCGGCGAGCCGCTGCCGCTGCTCCGGCGTCAGGCGGTCGAAGGGGGAGACGGAGAAATCGAAAGCGTCGGACAAAATCCGCTCCACGAACCGGCGGGTGAATAAAAAAGGCGCCTCAAGACCGTGGTCTTGAGGCGCCTTGAAGATTACACCAGCCCCCTCATCTGCGGAAGGCGGGTGCGACCATTCGCATTAGTGAGCGGAAGCCCCTTCGGCGCCCAGGCCGGTCTGCGACCGGATGTACTGGGCCTTGTAAGCCTCGCGCTCGTCCTGCGCCGCCTTGCTGTTGTCGGTGATCGAGAAGAACCAGATCGCCAGGAACGACAGCGGGATGGTGAAGGCGCCCGGGTTGTCGTACGGGAAGATGGCGGCCGGGTTGCCCAGCACCGACTTCCACACGGTCGGACCCAGGATCAGCAGCGTCACCGAAGACACCAGGCCGATCCAGCCGCCCAGCACGGCGCCGCGGGTGGTCATCCGGCCCCAGAACATCGACATCAGCAGAACCGGGAAGTTCGCCGAGGCCGCGATCACGAAGGCGAGGCCGACCATGAAGGCCACGTTCTGGTTCTCGAAGGCGATGCCGAGGAAGATCGAGACGATGCCGATGACCACCGTGGTGATCTTCGACACGCGGATCTCGTCATGCTCCGACGCACGGCCCTTGGCGATCACCGAGGCGTACAGATCGTGCGACACGGCCGAGGCGCCGGCCAGCGTCAGGCCCGCGACCACCGCGAGGATGGTGGCGAAGGCCACCGCCGAGATGAAGCCGAAGAACAGGTCGCCGCCCACCGCGTGCGCGGTGTGGATGGCCGCCATGTTGGAGCCGCCGATGATCATCGCCGGGTTGGGCTTGCCGCCCGCCGCCGCCAGCTTGGCCGCGTCGAGGAACGGATAGGCGCCGGTGGCGTCCGGGGCCAGCAGCAGCACGATGGCGCCGAAGCCGATGATGAAGGTCAGGATGTAGAAGTAGCCGATGAAGCCGGTCGCGTAGAACACCGACTTGCGGGCCTCGCGGGCGTCCGACACCGTGAAGAAGCGCATCAGGATGTGCGGCAGGCCGGCGGTGCCGAACATCAGCGCCATGCCCAGCGAGATCGCCGAGACCGGGTCGGTGATGAGGGCGCCCGGCGCCATGATGCCGGTCGCCTTCGGGTGGACCTGCGTGGCCGTGGCGAACATCGCCTCCGGGCTGAAGCCGAACTTGGCGAGCACCGCGAAGGCCATGAAGGAGGCGCCCGACAGCAGCAGCACGGCCTTGATGATCTGCACCCAGGTGGTGGCGAGCATGCCGCCGAAGGTCACGTAGGCGATCATCAGGACGCCGACGATCACCACCGCCCACATGTAGTCGAGGCCGAACAGCAGCTGGATCAGCTTGCCGGCGCCGACCATCTGGGCGATCAGGTAGAAGGTCACCGTGGCGAGCGAGCCGCAGGCGGCCATCGTGCGCATCGGGGTCTGCTGGAAGCGGTAGGAGGCGACGTCGGCGAAGGTGTACTTGCCGAGGTTGCGCAGGCGCTCAGCGACCAGGAACAGGATGATCGGCCAGCCGACCAGCCAGCCCACCGAGAAGATCAGGCCGTCGAAGCCGGAGGTGTAGACGAGGCCGGCGATGCCGAGGAAGGACGCCGCCGACATGTAGTCGCCGGCGATGGCGAGGCCGTTCTGGAAGCCGGTGATGCCGCCGCCGGCGGCGTAGAAGTCCTTCGCCGACTTCGTGCGGCGCGCCGCCCAGTAGGTGATGCCGAGCGTGGCCAGCACGAAGATCAGGAACATGACGATCGCCGAGAAGTTCGTCGCCTGCTTCTGAACCGCGCCTTCGACCGCCGCCGCGTGCACCGACGCGGGGATGAGCGCGCCGGCCGCAACGGCCGCGACGCCCACACGATTGACCAGCGAACGCATCACTTCGACTCCTCCATGATCTGCCGGTTCAGCTCATCGAACTCGCCGTTCGCCCGATGCACGTAGATGCCGGTCAGGATGAAGGCGGAGATGATGGTGAAGAGGCCGACGGGGATACCCCAGGTGGTCACGCCATTGCCGATCGGGGTACCCAGGAACCCCTTGCCGAACGCGACCAGCAGGATGAAGCCGAAGTAGATGACGAGCATGGCGATCGAAAGCGTCCACGCGAATGCGCTACGCTTCTGCACCAGCTCCTGAAACTTGGGATTCGCGAGAATCCTCTGAGCGTTTTCTTTCATAGTGCGTCCCCTCGCGAGTGCCGAGCGATTTTTGCAAGGTCATATTAGACACTCGGGCCATATGGTCTTTGTAACGAACTATCCCGTCAACAACTTTGATGCAGGCCAACCGCTAAAAAGCGGCTTGACGCAGCCCGCGGCCGTTGTTCCGGAGGTTCGTTCACAAACCCATGGCAGCGAAAGGGCAAGGGGTGCACGAAATATTGTGAAGCGTGGGCTTAAGAATTGGTGCGCGGAAGCCAAGGTATGCGACCAAAAGTCACACCTTCCTCCTTCAACTCCTCCGCTTCCTTGTCGGTGGCCTCGCCATAGATTCCGCGCGGATCGGTTTCGCCATAATGGATGCGCCGCGCCTCTTCCGCGAAACGGTCCCCGACGTAATCGCAATTCGTTTCAACCGTGCGGCGAACTTCCGTCAATTGACGCATAACCTCCGCAGCGAAGCGCTCGCGCAGTTCTGCCGGCACGGGGGGCGTTGCGGACGCGGGGGGAGCCGTGGGCACCGTTGCAGCGCCGCCTGCCTCTGCGGGCACCGCTTCCGGCGCGCCGCCGTCCCGGGGAGCCTCATCCCTGGAGCGCCCGCTTTTGGCGATGCGCGGGGCCATGGGGGCCTTGGTGATGTGCGTGTCGCCGCAGACCGGGCAGGCGATGGCCTTGGCGGCGGCCTGCGTCTCGTAGGCGTCGCCGTTGCGGAACCAGGCTTCGAACCGGTGGTCGGCCGTGCATTTCAGAACGAAGAGGATCATGTCCCCGTCGGATGCTCCACAATGAGAAGAACGGATGGTCATGATATACGGTCGGTGACCGGTTGCCAGTTCAGCACGACGCCGGCGTCGCGGTCAAACACACGTCATGAAAGAGCGGAAGGATCCGTCCCTTGTCCACACCGTCCCTCGCCGGATCGCCCCATTCCGCGATCAGCCCGCCGTCCCCCTGGGTCGCGCGCTTCGCGCCACTGGTGCGCACGGGCGGCCCGGTGCTCGACCTCGCCTGCGGGTCGGGGCGGCACCTGCGGCTGTTCCAGGCGCGCAACCACCCGGTGGTCGGGCTGGACCGCGATCTGCGCGGGGTGGCCGACCTGACCGGGACGGCGGGGGTGGAACTGGTGGAGGCCGATCTGGAGAGCGAAGCACCCGTGCCGCTGCTGCACGACCGCCGCTTCGCCGCGATCGTGGTGACCAACTACCTGCACCGCCCGCTGTTCCCCGCCATCCTCGACGCGTTGGAACCCGGCGGCCTTCTCCTTTATGAGACCTTCGCCCTGGGCAACGCCCGCTTCGGCCGCCCCGCCTCCCCCGCCTTCCTGCTGCGCAGCGGCGAGCTTCTGGAGGTGGCGTGCGGGCGTTTGCAGGTCGTCGCCTACGAGCATGGCGAGGTCGCCTCGCCTAAGGCCGCGGTCGTTCAGCGGCTGTGCGCGGTCAAGGATCTGGAGGCCGGAAGCGGCCTGGACGGCGACCCGGAGCCCCGCCCCCTGCCCGCCTGACGGCCGCTCAGAAGCCGACCCGCTCCAGCGTGAAGGTCCGGTCGTGGGTAAGGGCCGGCACCATGCGGCGGGCCTCCTCGACGCGGGCCATGTCCAGCTCCGCCAGGACAAAGCCCACCGCCTCCTCGGCGTCGGCCAGCACCTCGCCCCAGGGGGCGACGATCAGGGAATGACCGTAGGTCAGCCGTCCCTGGTCGTGGCTGCCGGTCTGGGCCGGGGCCAGGACGAAGCAGCCCGTCTCGATGGCGCGGGCGCGCAGCAGCGTGTGCCAGTGCGCCCGCCCGGTCGGCACGGTGAAGGCCGCCGGCACCGTCAGGATCGACGCCCCCGCCTGGGCCAGCGCCCGGTAGAGATAGGCGAAGCGCAGGTCGTAGCAGACGGTCATCCCCACCCCGCCCCAGGGCGTGGCGGCCAGGACCGCGCGGTCGCCGGGCCGGAAGGTCGCGGATTCGCGGTAGCTCTCCCCGCCCTTCAGGTCAACGTCGAACATGTGGAGCTTGTCGTAATGGGCGACGACCCGCCCCTTGGCGTCGAACAGGTAACTGCGGTTGGCCACCCGCCCGTCGTCGAGCAGGACGCCCAGCGTCCCGGCGAGCAGCCAGGCTCCCGTCTCCCGCGCCAGATCGGCGAAGAAGGGGATCGCCGGATGCTCGTCCGCCGGCTTCACCCGCTCCAGAACCTTGGCGCGGCCCTGGACGATCATGCTGACATTCTCGGGCAGGGCGATAAAGTCCGCCCCGGCGTGGCGCGCCCGGCGGACCAGATCGCCCGCCGCCTGAAGGTTCGGAAGAATCTCCGTGCCCGCGTTGACCTGGACGCAGGCGGCCTTCAGGACGCCGCTCATCCCCCGATTCCCAGGATCGGGTCGAGCTTGCCGGCGCGGTCCAGCGCGTGGATGTCGTCGGAGCCGCCGTAAGGCTTGCCGTCGATGAAGACCTGCGGGACGGTCATGCGCCCCTCGGCCCGCTGCACCATCTCCTCGCGGCGGCCCGGCTGCATGTAGAGGTCGATCTCCTCATACGCCACCCCCTTGCTGTCGAGCAGACGCTTGGCGCGCGAGCAATAGGGGCAGAAGGGCGTGGTGTAGATGACGACGTCGGCCATGCGGAGGGCTCCTTGGCTGTTTTGAACGGTTATAAGATCAACCGTCGCACGACGTCACCCGTTACGTTGTCATGGCTCACACTCACGGCTCACGTCTTGACGACGCGCGCCAGGGTCAGTGCGTCCACCCGCTCCGCCCCCGCGCGCAGCAGAACCCGCGCGCATTCCGACAGGGTCGCCCCGGTGGTCAGCACGTCGTCGACCAGGACGATGCGCTTTCCCGCAACCCGCGGCTCCAGCCCCGGCCGGACCGCGAAGGCTCCCTTGACGTTCCGCCGCCGCCCCGAGCGGTCGAGCCCGCCCTGCGACGGGGTGGACCGGCGGCGGATCAGCAGGTCGGGAATCACCGGACGCCCGGCCTGCCGGCCCGCCGCCTGGGCGAGCAGGGCCGCCTGGTTGTAGCGGCGCCGGAACAGCCGAAGGCGGTGCAGCGGCACCGGGGCCAGCAGGTCGGCGTCGGCCAGCAGTTCCGCCCCGGCGCGGGCCATCCAGGCGCCGTAGGCCACGGCGGCGTGGATGCGGTCGCCATGCTTGAAGCCGAGGACCAGCGGGCGGCTGCCGTCGTCGTAGGCCAGGACGGCGCGGGCGCGGGCGAAGACCGGAACCTCCGCGATGCAGGCGCCGCACAGCGGCTCCCCCTCCAGCGCGAAGTCGAAGGGCGTGCCGCAACAAGCGCAGAGTGGAGGTGCGATGAAGGTCAGGCCGCTCCAGCACGGGGCACAGAGGCCGCCCTGCCGGTCCACCGCCCCGCCGCAGCACAGGCAGCGCGGCGGCAGCAGCGTGTCGAGAATTCCCCCTAAAACCTTGGTCGCCAGCCGCTGAAGGGCCATCGCGGCGCGCCTCTTAGTTCAGGCCGGCGATGCGGTCGAAGATCACGAAGGTGTAGTCGCGCAGCGCGATGTAGATCGCCGGCCCGGTGATGAACAGAAGCGCCAGCGTCGCGAAGATCTTCAGATCCTGCTGCAGCGTCGATTCGTTGATGTTGGTCGCCTGCTGGAAGATGGTCATCAACATGCCGAGCACCGTGGTGACGACGAGGACCGGGGTGGTGATCTTGATGATGACGATCAGCGCCTCATAGGTGGCGCCGATGGCTTCCTCGATGCCCATGGCCAAGCTCCCGCGACATTCAGGACCGACCATAGCACAATGCCGCCCCTTCGCCGATGGTTGTAGCCCGCCGGGGCTGGGCTATATTGCGGGCATGACCACGCCCGACAGCATGACCGTCTTCGACCGCGCGCTCGTCCGCCGCCGCCGCGACCGCGCCGTCCCCGCCTTCGCCGAACACGCCTTCCTGTTCGAGGAGGTGGCCGAACGCCTCGTCGACCGGCTGGAGGACGTGGCCCGCCCCTTTCCCACTGTGCTCGACCTCGGCGCCCATGACGGGGTGATGGGGCGGACGCTGCGCGGACGCAAGGGCGTCGAGACGCTGGTCGCCTGCGACCTCTCCCCCGGCTTCGCCCGGCGGGCCGGGCCGCTGGCCGTCGCCGCCGACGAGGAACTCCTGCCCTTCGTGCCGGAGACCTTCGACCTCGTGGTCAGCAACCTCAGCCTCCACTGGGTCAACGACCTGCCGGGGGCGCTGGTCCAGGTGCGGCAGGCGCTGAAGCCCGACGGCTTTTTCTGCGCGGCCATGCTGGGCGGGGAAACGCTGCTGGAACTGCGCCGCTGCCTGTATGAGGCGGAGATAGAGGTGGCCGGCGGCGTGTCGCCCCGCGTGTCGCCCTTCGCCGAGATCCGCGACGTCGGCGGGCTGATGCAGCGCGCCGGCTTCGCCCTGCCGGTGGTGGACAGCGACGTCATCACCGTCACCTACAGCGACGCCTTCCGCCTGATGCGCGACCTGCGCGGCATGGGCGAGACCAACGCCGTCCTCGCCCGCCGCAAGGTGCCGGCCACCCGCGCCCTGCTGTTCGACGCCGCCCGCCGCTACGCCGAGCGCTACGCCGAACCGGATGGCCGCATCGAGGCGACCTTCCAGATCCTCTATCTCGCCGGCTGGTCGCCGCACGAGAGCCAGCAGCAGCCGCTCAAGCCCGGCTGCGGCGAGGTCCCGCTGGGCGAGGCGCTGAAGGGGTCGGCGGAGAAGCTTCGGTAATCCGGAGCGGAAAGGCGGTCACCCGATCATCCGGATCGCCATCCAGCCCAGCACCCCGGCGTTCACCACCATGATGACCGGCGCCGCCCGCGCCACCGCGGAGCGCCACGTGCGCCCCGCGAGATGGCCGGCGAGGCCGACCGCCAGCAGGCTCGGCAGCGTGCCCAGCGCGAAGGCCGCCATGCCCAGCGCCCCGGTCAGCGCGCTGCCGCTGGCCGCGGCCACCGCCACCGCGCCATAAAGAAGGCCGCAGGGAATGAAGCCGAGCGCCAGCCCCAGCGCGTAGCCGCGCCAGCCCGTGGGGTTGCCGAACAGGGGGCGGGCCAGCCGGGACACCCGGTCGCCCCACCAGCGCTGCACCGCGCCGTCGAGCTTGGGCACCCAGGCGGTCAGCCCCTTCACCGCATAGCCGAGGAAGAACAGCGCCGCGAAGGCCAGAAGCGCCACCGACAGCCATTTCAGCCCCGGCAGCGCCCCGACATGGCCGGCGACCGCCGCCGCCGCCGCGCCGATCAGCGTGTAGGTGGTGCCGCGCCCCAGATGGTAGGGCAGCACCGCCGCCCCGGCCAGCCGGTGAAATTCGCTCATCCGCGAGGCCGGGACCTGCTCCAGCCGCGCGGTGACCTGGGCCAGCACGAAGGGACCGCACATGCCCGCACAATGGGTCGATCCCCCGACCAGCCCGGCGGTCAACAGCGCGACCAGCAGCCCGCCGTCGCGGTCGATGACGACGGCGCACTGGTTGAGGCCGGCTTCGAGAAGCGTCAGGGCCGAATGGGCATCCAAGGCGGACCTCCGGTTGGAAGACCGCCCGTGTATAGGGGAAGCCCGCAGCGAAGGCCATGACCTGAGTCAACGGGCTCCAGCCCGCGCCGGCTCAGCCTTCGGGTCAGGTCTCGGAGCCGGACTGCGCCACCTCATGCACCTCCACCGGCTGGGCGGCGTGGCGGTTCATGATCTCCAGCGCCTGCTGCTCGCGCCCGGCGTCGGCCAGATTGACCCACAGCAGGATGCCGCCCTTGTCGAGATGCTGGAGCATCGGCTCGTTGCGCTTGTCGGTCAGCCAGTTCGACATGACCGAGCCCATGGCGCCGCCGCCCACGCCCGCCGCCGCAGCGGCCGCCGCCGCCGCCAGGGCCGTGCCGCCGGTCGCCAGGACGGCGCCGGTCGCCAGGATCGCCCCGACATAGGCCGGGAACCCCACCGCCACGCCCTTCACGCTGCCGACATCCTCCGGCGAGACGTAGGACTGGCGCGGCGCGTCGGGGTCGTGGGCGATGTCTTCCGCCCGCTGCGGCACATGGCCGAGATGGTCGCGGATGGTCTGGTCGTTGGCGAGCACGCTCAGCTCATGGCGCTGGAACCCGGCCAGGGTCAGTTCGTCGACGGCCTTCTGCAGGGCGTCGCGGCTTGCGAAGATGCCCACGGCCTCGCGCACGGCGCCGCGCAGATGGCCGGCGGAGCGGTTCGCGTTCGCATCACTTTCGAAGGTCATGGCGGTCTTCCCCTGTTGCGCTTCCCGGTTGAGCTTCAACCATGGGCGCGGAGCGGAGGTTCCCGCCGGGACACCAAGCGGCGTCAGGGCGTTCCCGCGGCGGCGGGCGGGGTCACCACGCCGCGCGGCTCCGGCATGGTCCCCAGGAACCACCACAGGCCCAGCGCAATCAGCGCGGCCTTCACCGCCAGGAACAGGGCGATGTGGCGGGCGAGCGGGTTGCGGACCATGGGCGCCTCCATTGCAGCGGGTCGCCGTCGCCAAACCGGGCCAAACTGGATAGTATCCCCAGCCGAAAGACGGATCACCCACACGGATCGCACAAAAGGACGCGCCATGAAACGGTTGCTGATGCTCAGCCTGCTGGCCCTCGGCCTGACCGCCCCCGTCGCCGCGCCGGCCCTGGCCCAGATCAACCTTCTGGAAGGCCCCTCCATGGTCAAGGCGGTGACGTCCAACGACGCCAGCGCGCTGCGGCTGCTGCTGCTGAAGGGGGAGAACCCGAATCAGGTCGACGCCGGCGGGCGGCCCGTCCTGCTGCTGGCGATCGGCAACGGCCATCCCGAGCTGGTGCGGCTTCTGCTGGACGGTGGGGCGAATCCCAACCGCGCCGACAAGTCCGGCAACACCCCGCTGCACTACGCGGTGGAGGCCGACGCGCCGGAGGCGGTGGACCTTCTGCTGACAAAGGGCGCCAAGGTCGACCAGGACAACCGCCAGGGCGTCACCCCGCTGATGACCGCGGCGCGCTTCGGCCGCGTCGATCTCGTGGAGCGGCTGCTGAAGGCCGGGGCGCAGGCCGACCGCACCGATTTCACGGGCCGCACGACGCTGAGCTGGGCGCAGGACAGCCGCAACGCCCGCGTGGCCAACCTGCTGCGCCAGGCCGGAGCGCGCTGAGGCCGCGATGGGCGACGCCCTGCTCACCTCCGTCCTCGGCGCCGCCCCCCTGAACGGTCCGGGGCCGCTGTTCCTGCTGCTGCTGGCCTTGGCCATCGACGCCGCCGCGGGCGACTGGATCGGGCGCGTCCTGCCCGACCCGGCGGCTCTGGCGCAGCGCGTCTGCGCCTGGGCCGACCGGCGGCTGAACCGGGTGGAGCGCGGCAAGACCGCCCGCCTGCTGCGCGGCACGCTGGTCGTGCTGGCCCTCGTGCTGGTCGCCGTCGCCGTCGGCCTGATCGTCGAGCGGATCGGCGCGCAGAGCCGCGGCTGGCTGCTGGAACTGGCGGTGATCCTCGCCACCCTGCGCGGGCGGAGCGCCTGGGCGCGGGTGCGGGCGGTGCGCCGCGCCCTGGACAAGGGCGGGGTCGCTCCGGCGCGGGACGCCGTCGCCCCCCTCACCCGCCGCCACGCCTTCAGCCTGGACGAGCACGGCGTCGCCCGCGCCGCCATCGAGGCCGCCGCCAAGGGCTTCGCCCGCAAACTGGTGGCCCCGGTCTTCGGCTACGCCCTGCTGGGCGTGCCCGGCCTGCTGGTCTGGGCGGTGGTGGACGGCGCCGACACCGCGCTGGGCTATGCCGGCGTGCGGCACGAGCGTTTCGGCCAGACCGCGGCGCGGCTGGACGACGCGCTGAACGCCATCCCGGCACGGCTGGCGGCGGTTCTCCTGGCGCTGGCCGCGCCCTTTGCCGGAGCGAAGGCCGGCGGCGCCTTCCGCACGATGATGCGGGACGGCGGCAAGGCGGCTTCCCTCAACATGGGCTGGCCGACCGCCGCCATGGCCGGCGCGCTGGGTCTGGCGCTGGGCGGACCGCACCGCGACGGCGGCGTGGTCATCACCGAACCATGGATCGGCGAGGGCCGCGCCCGCGCCACCGCCGCCGACATCGGGCGGGCGCTGGCGGTCTACGCCGTAGGCGGGTTGATCCTGGCGTTGCTGGTGGCGCTGCTGCTGTGGGGGATCGCGGGGCTGTAAAGCGCGGGTGCGGGGGACAAGACTTCCCACGGATTGCACGGATTTTTATTTATCCACTCACCGCTATCCCTGGCGACCTCGCACGATAGAAACAGGTTCCAATATTTATTATTAAAAGAAGTCCGTGAAATCCGTGCGTCGATCCGTGAAATCCGTGAAATCCGTGAAAAACCTTGCCCGCTACACTCCGACTTGACCAAGAAAAAAGGCGCGATCCCGAGGGACCGCGCCTTTTTCATGTCAGCGGCGAACCGCTGTTACCACTTGGACGCCCGGTGCGCCGGCTTGCCGCCCTGGGAGTCGCGGCGGGCGTGACCGCCGTGCTCGTTGCGGGCATGGTCGCTGCGGCTATGCTCGTTGCGGTTCATCGGACGGCCCTGCGGACGGCCACCCGGGGCGCCGTTCGGCTTGCCGCCCTCGGCACCGCCGTTGGCGTTGCGCACCCACGGCTTCTTGTTGTAGCCGCCGCCGTTGCCGCCGCCCGGACGGCCACCCGGACGACCCGCCGGACGGCCGCCGCCGCCGGTCTGGAACGGACGCTGCGGCTCCAGGCCCGGAACGACGTGGATGTCGAGACGGGTGCCGGTGTAGCGCTCGATCCGGAACAGGGCGTCACGGTCGGCGCGGGCGGCGAAGGAGACCGCCACGCCCGAGGCGCCCGCACGGCCCGTGCGGCCGATACGGTGGACATAGTCCTCCGCCGAACGCGGCAGGTCGAAGTTGATGACGTGCGTGATGTCGCGCACGTCGATGCCGCGCGCCGCCACGTCGGTCGCCACCAGCAGGCGGACCTGGCCGGTGCGCAGGCGCTGGAGCGTGCGGTTGCGCTTGAACTGGTCCATGTCGCCGTGCAGGGCGGCGGCGGCATGGCCGGCGTCGCTCAGCTCCTCGGCCAGCGCATCGGCGTCGCGCTTGGTGGCGGCGAAGATGATCGCCTTGCCGACCTCGGGCAGGTCCGCGAAGTGCTTCAGCAGGCGGCGCTTGTGGTCCATGTCGTCGGCATGGTGCAGGCGCTGCTCGACGTTCACCGCGGTGGTGGCGCTTTCCACGGCGACGCGCACCGGATTGCGCAGCAGGTTGCCGGCGAGCTGGGCCATGCGGCGGTCCAGCGTGGCGGTGAACAGCAGCGTCTGGCGGTTGTCCGGGCAGCACTTGGCGATGGTCTCCACATCGTCCAGGAAGCCCATGTCCAGCATGCGGTCCGCCTCGTCCAGGATCAGCACCTCGACGGCGCTGAGGTCGATGCGGTTGCGCGACACATGGTCGAGCAGACGGCCCGGCGTAGCCACCATCACATCCACCGCGCGCGACAGCAGGCGCAGCTGGTCGCGGTAGGGCATGCCGCCGACCACGTCCACGATGTTGTACTTCATGAACTTGGCGTACTTGCGGGCGGCGTCGGTGACCTGCTTGGCCAGCTCGCGGGTCGGGGCCAGCACCAGCACGCGCGGGGCGGCGACGCCGAGGCGCGGCAGCTCGACGGTGCGGGTCAGCGCCGGCAGCATGAAGGCGGCGGTCTTGCCGGTGCCCGTCTCGGCGGTCGCCAGGATGTCGCGGCCTTCCAGGGCCGGCGGGATCGCCTCGGCCTGGACCGGGGTCGGGGTGTTGTATTCGAACGCCTCAAGCGCCTTCACGACCAGCGGGTGGACGCCCAGCCCGGCGAAAGCGTTGGGGGTAACGGTTTCAGTGGTGTCGGTCACGGTTTCGTCGGCGACGGCAACCTCGGTGACGGCAGTCTCGGCGACAGAAGTCTCGGCGACGGCGGTCTCAACAACGAGGGCGTCGGCGGCGGTGATTTCGATGGACGACAAGTAGGGTAACCTTTCCTCAGGACCAAGACGGCGCACGGCCGCCGCACCAGGATGGTGAGCGGTGGAACGCCGGCGTTTTCGCCGGGAGGAGGTCGGAAGAGGGAGAGGCGTCTGTCCGAAGCAACGGGCGACCGGGTCCCAAGGAAGGCCGTCCCGCAATATCAAAGCGCGTCTCGCTCAAGAGACGCGCGAGCCTCCAGCGATCAAGACGCCTTACATAATGGGTTGCGCTGCACAATCCAAGAAGATTCTTTCACGCCCCCGGTCGAGTCGTGTCCCCGCGAGCGGGTGCCTGCCGTGCGCGCAGCGCATCCCGGATCTCCTCCAGCAGAACCTCCTGGCGGGGCGGCGCCTTCGGCTTGGAATCCTGGAGGAAATGCAGACGGTTGACCTGCCGCACGATGAGGAACAGCGCCCCCGCCACGATGAAGAAGTTGATCAGGGCGTTGATGAAGCGGCCGTAGTTGATGGTCGCCGCCCCCGCCGCCTCTGCCGCGGCGAGGCTCTCGTAATGGCCGCCGGACAGGTTCAGGAAATAGTTGGAGAAGTCGATCCCGCCCATGACCCAGCCGATGGGCGGCATCAGCATGTCCCTGACCAGCGAGTTGACGATGCCGGTGAAGGCCGCGCCGATGATGATGCCGACGGCCAGTTCCACGACGTTGCCGCGGCTGATGAAGGTCTTGAATTCCTGCAACATGGCTGCGCTCCCGCTTGTTGATCGGAAGAACGCCACAGCCCAGCCGAAGTTTCCAGGACCACAAAAGGAAAGGGGCCGGACCCTGCGGCCCAGCCCCTTCCGGAACGTCCCTGGCGGCGTTCGTCGCGACGGCGTTCAGCCGACCTTGCCGTGGCAATGCTTGTACTTCTGGCCCGAGCCGCAGGGGCACGGCGCGTTGCGCGGCGTGTTCGCCCAGGCGTTGGGGTCGGCCCCCGGCACCACCGAAGCGGCGGCCTCGCGACGGACCATGCCGGCGGGCAACGGCGCGTCGGCCGGCGGATAGCCCTGAGCAGCGCCCGCTCCGGCCTCGGCCATCGCCAGCGCCGGATCGTCGCGGCCCTCGTGCATCTCCTGCGGCGGACGGGCATACAGCTCCTCCGGCTGCGGGGCGATGCGGATCTCGACATGCATCAGCACGGCGGTCACCTGCTCGCGCAGGGTCGACAGCATGGTCTCGAACAGTTCGAAGGCTTCGCGCTTGTACTCGTTCAGCGGGTCCTTCTGGGCGTAGGCGCGCAAGGAAATGCCCTGACGGAGATGGTCGAGCTGGAGCAGGTGGTCCTTCCATTCCTGGTCGAGGATCTGCAGCAGCAGGCTCTTCTCCACATGGCGCATCGTTTCGGCGCCATAATTCTCCACCTTCTCCGCGTATTTGCGGTCGGCAGCCTCGCGGACGCGCTCCTCGATCTCCGGCTCGGCGATGCCCTCTTCCTTGGCCCAGTCGGCGACCGGCAGGTCCATGCCCAGGAGGCGGTTCACCTCCTCGTGCAGGCCGGCGATGTCCCAGGCCTCGGAGTAGGAGTTCGGCGGGATCGCCTTGTTGACCATGTTGGAGACGACCTGATGGCGCATCTCCAGGACGGTCTCGGCGATGTCCTCGGTGTCCATGATCTCGCGACGCTGCTCATAGACGACCTTGCGCTGGTCGTTCATGACGTTGTCGAACTTGAGCAGGTTCTTGCGGACCTCGAAATGGTGGGCCTCGACCTTGGTCTGGGCCTTTTCCAGCGCCTTGTTGATCCAGGGGTGGATGATCGCCTCCCCCTCCTTCAGGCCCAGGCGCTGGAGCATGCCGTCCATGCGCTCCGACCCGAAGATGCGCATCAGGTCGTCGTCCAGCGACAGGAAGAACTTGGAGGCACCCGGATCGCCCTGGCGGCCCGAGCGGCCGCGCAGCTGGTTGTCGATGCGGCGGCTCTCGTGCCGCTCCGTGCCGACGACGTAGAGGCCGCCGGCCTGTTTGACCAGCTCGCGCGCTTCGGCCACCTCGGCCTCGATCTGCTTGACCTTGGCGTCGCGCTCCGGTCCGTCCGGCAGGTTGGCCAGCTCCATCTGGATGCGCATCTCGACGTTGCCGCCGAGCTGGATGTCGGTGCCGCGGCCGGCCATGTTGGTGGCGACCGTGACGGCGCCGGGACGGCCCGCCTGCGCGACGATGTAGGCTTCCTGCTCGTGGTGGCGGGCGTTCAGCACGTTGTGCGGGATGCCGCGCTTCTTCAGCAGCTCGGCGATCAGCTCAGACTTCTCGATGGAGGTGGTGCCGACCAGCACCGGCTGCTGGCGCTTGCGGGCGTCCTCGATCAGGTCGATGATCGCGTCGTACTTCTCCGACGCCTTGCGGTAGACCTCGTCGTCCATGTCCTTGCGCTGGACCGGCACGTTGGTCGGCATGTCCACGACCTCAAGGCCGTAGATCTCCGCGAACTCCGCCGCCTCGGTCATCGCCGTGCCGGTCATGCCGGCCAGCTTCGGGTAGATGCGGAAGTAGTTCTGGAAGGTGATGGAGGCCAGCGTCTGGTTCTCGCGCTGGATCGTCACCTTCTCCTTGGCCTCCAGCGCCTGGTGCAGGCCTTCCGAATAACGGCGGCCCTCCATCATGCGGCCGGTGAACTCATCGATGATGATGACCTTGTCGTCCTTGACGATGTAGTCCTTGTCGCGCTGGAACAGCGTGTAGGCGCGCAGCGCCTGCTGGGAATGGTGGACCAGCGCCACGTTCTGGATGTCGTACAGCCCGCCCGCCTTCAGCAGCCCGGCCTCGGCCAGAAGCTGTTCCATATGCTCCTGCCCGGCCTCGGACAGGCTGACCGTGCGGTTCTTCTCGTCCAACTCATAGTCGTCCCGCGTCAGCTGCGGGATCAGGCGGTCGACCTGCACGTACATCTCCGACGAATCGGTGGACGGGCCGGAGATGATCAGCGGGGTGCGCGCCTCGTCGATCAGGATCGAGTCGACCTCGTCCACGATGGCGAAGTTGAAGGGCCGCTGGACCATGTCCTCCAGCCGGAACTTCATGTTGTCGCGCAGATAGTCGAAGCCGAATTCGTTGTTCGTGCCGTAGGTGATGTCGGCGGCGTAGGCGGCGCGGCGCTCCTCGTCGTCCAGCCCGTGCACGATGCAGCCGGTGGTCAGGCCGAGGAAGCCGTAGATGCGGCCCATCCAGGCGCTGTCGCGCGAGGCCAGATAGTCGTTCACGGTGACGACGTGGACGCCCTTGCCTTCCAGCGCGTTCAGATAGACGGCCAGCGTGGCGACCAGCGTCTTGCCTTCGCCGGTGCGCATCTCGGTGATCTTGCCCTGGTGCAGGACCATGCCGCCCATCAGCTGCACGTCGTAGTGCCGCTGCCCCAGCACGCGCTTGCCCGCCTCGCGCACGGTGGCGAAGGCGTCGGGCAGGATGGCGTCGAGCGTCTCGCCCTGCGACAGCCGGCCGCGCAGCCAATCGGTGCGGGCGCGCAGCGCGTCGTCGGAGAGCGCCGCCAACTCGGGCTCCAGCGCGTTGATCTGCTGGACGGATTTTTGCAGCGCCTTGACGGTGCGCGTGTTGGCGGTGCCGAAAATCTTGCGGGCGAGAGCACCGAACATGAAAACCTCGGGGGTGGAACGTCGTGAAGCCGGCTTTTTGACCGGTCTCACATAGGCCCGAAGCAAGTTTCTGTCAACGAGACCCGCCCCTTTGCCCGGCCCTTTGCGGCGCGCATCGCGGGGGTGTCAGCCACGCATCGGCTGTGGAGCGGCGAGTGATGCGCCCTGGAAGCACCACCGTTCCGCCGCCATATCGCCTTGAACACGGTCGAAGCAAGGGGCCGAAGCAAGGCGTCATGGCCGCTCATCACGACCGCTTGCCCCGCGCCGCGAACCCATGCTTAATCCCCCGCGGATTCGGGCGCGGGGCCGGATCGTCCGCACAGCCGCCACCAAATCAACGGCCGCCGCCAATCATAAGACGTTCTGTCATGCCATTGACCGTGACAAGACACATCCGCCGGAAGGAAAAGACTCCATGGTGAATCGAGTGTTCCGCGCCGCCCTACTGTCGATGGCCGCCTGCGGCCTCGCGCTGGCCGCACACGCCCAGACTCCGGCGCCGACTCCGGCTCCCGCCGCCACGCCCGCCCCTGTCTCTTATACACATCTGACGCTGCCGACGATTA